>JADGCS010000024.1 GCA_015228875.1 Deltaproteobacteria bacterium
TGTTTGAGATGAGTTCCGCTGTGGCTTTTTCTTTGCTTAAAAGCTGTTGTTTGAGGTCCTCCTGCTTTGAGGCCTCCTGTTTGAGGATCTCTGCCTTGAAGGCATCGAGTGCTTCTATTTCGTGCCGCATCTCGTTTTGCCTGGAAATGTCCAGGGCCTTAAGTTCGATGATGATGTCCTGTTGCTGTTTGATTTTGTCTGAGAGTCGTGATTGTATGCTGGTTTCTCTTTTGATGATTTCTTCTTTGATAGCCTCGTGTTTTTCTGTTTGGTTTTTAAGCTCTTCTTGCCTGGCGATGCCCTGTGTTTTTAGTCTTTCTATTTCTTTTTCCTGCGCGATGATCTGCTTTTTTTGTCTTTTGTGTTCTTTAAGGATTTCCTGGACCGAGGCCGTGTCGGGTGTCGGTTTAAAAACAATTTTTTGCCGCATGTTTCTGTAGGCCATGAGGCTTTTTAACTTGATGTTTTGCAGGGACTTGTTTTGTTTTTCCGGCTCCGAAACTTCCGAAACTGCTGTGGTGGGTGGCGTGAGGGCCTCGATTTCAGACGCGAGTTTTTTATGCCTGTAGATGTGGACAATAATTTTTTCCAGAAGATTGTAGGCAAAAAAGACAAGGACCCCCAGTGCGGCAAGAAAAAAAATGGCAGTGTAGACAAGATTGTCACTGTTGTTTAAGAAGTCGCTGCTTTTTTTTAAGAAGGCAAGGCCATCTGTGGCACATGCGTGTTTGATGTTGTTTGAATAGGTCAGGGCGAGTGTCAATGCTGCAAGAACCCACTTGGTTGGTTTTGTTTTATTCATTGTCAAGTTGGTAACTTGCTACAGAATTCTTGACTATGGGTCAACAGGGAAAAAAGGCGTGTTGGGGGAGAGAACCGATAAAACAGTGGTGTTTACAGAATTGTTAATTTATACTTTGGACATCATCATGAACGGCCATCAAATTAAGGTTGTCATTATAGGTTCGGGTCCTGCGGGACTCATGTGTGCTGCAAGGCTCGCAGAAAATACTAAATACCACATCACCATTTATGACCAACATGCCTGCCCCTCGCGCAAACTCATCATTGCCGGCAAGACGGGGCTCAATGTGGCGAGTGCGCTTCACCAAAGGGACATTATTAAAAACTACCGGGGGGGGGCAACCCATCACTTTAAACAGATTTTTGATCAATTTTCGAGAGATGATTGGGTGGGTTTTATTCATCAGATGGGTGTGAAGACTTTTGTGGGGGCCTCAAAAAAAATCCTTATCAAAGATCAGACGGCTGAGGCCTTTGTCGGGCACTGGATCCGGCTTCTTACAGAGAAGGGCGTTTGTTTTAAATTTAAACATCACTTCATCGATTTTTTGGATGAGGGTTCCGCAGTAAAGATTTTTTTTAAAGGCCGCGATGCCATCAAGTGTGACCTGCTCTGTCTTGCACTGGGCGGCAAAAGTTATACAGATCATCATTTTGAATGGGTTGAGGCATTAAAGGACAAAGGCATTGTGATCCCCGAATTTAAGGCCTCCAATGTGGGTTATCAGGTCTTGTGGCCGGGGGACTTGTTAAAAGAGGCTGAGGGTCTGCCATTAAAAAATATCTCCCTTACGGTGGGCGCTGACGTGAGAAAGGGTGAGCTGGTCATCACAAGATACGGGTTGGAAGGCCCCCCTGTGTATGCCATCGGTTCACGGGGGACCGCGTATCTTGATTTAAAACCAGACATGACAGAACAAGACATCAGGAACAGGTTAAAAGAAAACTTGAAAAAACTTTCGCCATACAGACTGGCGGTCCGGAGGCTGAATCTCTGCGCAGCCAGGCAGGCGCTTCTCTATCACTGTTTAAGCGGGACAGACAGGGAGAGTGTTGCGGGGTTGGTTAAAAAAATAAAAAAATTTCCAGTCACACTTGTGGGGCCCGCCGATATAAAGCGGGCCATATCCTGCGCGGGAGGGGTTTCCTTTGATTCTCTTGATGAGTCGCTTTGCCTTAAGGCCTTTCCCAGGGTATTCTGTATGGGTGAGATGCTCGATTGGGACGCTCCAACGGGAGGTTTTTTGATTCAGGGCTGTGTGTCGCAGGGGGCCTACGTGGCAGGTAAAATAGAGGCGCGTTTTTCGGTGCCTTGATGTATAGGAATTTCAAAGTTGACAGAACGCGGGTGCGTACCTAGCAAAATGAAGGAATTCAACCGCGTCAAAGTCAAGTTAGTAACTTGCAAAATGGAGGAATTCAACCGCGTCGTAGTCAAGTTGGTAACTTGATTTTTTTTACCTCATGCGTTTCATTGTGGGGGGATTTAATGTGGTGTCCCTGTTTCGAGCGGAAACGACGGTTGTGTCGAGGGGACTCTGTCGTGCTACAATGACGCTGTTAATATGTCGTGTCTGGATTAGACAGTTGTGTCATCATGAGATGGCTCACGATCTTTGCTGCATTGTCGAGAGTTATGATTGACCCTGTAGATTTCATCAAACAGGGGTGGCACCGTTTTTTCAGTTTAAGTTTTACCCTATCTCAATCAAAGATATTTCTGGAGGGGAATTAAATCTCATTTTAAAGGTGTGTCCCAGGCCCCTGTTGACATAGATTTGTTTTCGTTCGGAGATGCGGTGCAGGCCGCGTCTGAAATGTTTTTTTATCATCGGGGTGGTGAGAGAACCAATCAGCGGCCATGAGACTTGTCCGCCGTGCGAATGACCGGAGAGCATCAGGTCGTATCCCCTCTCAACCAGCCCTGCGGTATCGGGGTTGTGCGACAGCACAATGGTGGGAAAATGAGTGTTGACGCCTTCAAACGCCTCGATGGGGTCAAACATCCCGGACCAGAGGTCATGCAGGCCCGTCAGGTTGAACCCCTGCCCGCGGTATTGGAGCCTGATGGTCTCGTTGGTGAGGATGGTGATGTTGTTTTTGTCAAAGGTGTGTTTGACAATCCTGTAATCAATGGGGTCGTTTCCGATTTTGCCGGGGTAGCAACTGCCGTAATCGTGGTTGCCAAAGCAGCCAAAGATCCCCAGAGGAGCGCGCATGCGGGAGAGCATGGCGGGGAGTTGATGGATATAATCCGGGTCCCACTGATAATAGTCCCCTGTCAGGACAATCAGGTCGGGGTTGAGCGCATTCACAATGTCTATGGCCCGGTTAAAGTATCTGTTGTTTCTGTTGGTCGGTCCGTAATGCAGATCGGACAGCTGTATGATTTTAAGCCCTGCAAGGTCAGCGTGTTCGTTTGCGATGGTGATCTTGAGTCGCTCCAGCTTAAGCCGTCGTGTGGCGAGGAGACAGGAGTACGCGCCAATGACAGGCAGCCCCACAACGATGGTTGCTGTTGTGATGGCCCTGACGGTTTTTTTATGGTGCAGTTGTCTTACATATTCTTTAAAGGGGGAGTGTGAAGGACGCATTCCCACAGTATAGCATGAAAAACAGATATTGCCAGCAATTATTGCCTGCTGTTTAAAATTTTTTCAAGCAGAGGTCCTATTTTTTCCGTCGGGAGTCCCATAACATTGTGATAAGAGCCTTCGATGCTGTGGATAAATGCACGCCCCGCCCCTTGAACAGCGTAGGCACCGGCCTTATCCATGGGTTCTTTTTTGCAACTGTAGTCGGTGATTTGTTTTTTGGTCAGATGATAAAAGTGGACCCTTGATGTGTCGTGACCGGTACGGGTGATGACCCTTTGACGTTCACCGGAGCGTATGATGACGAGGGCGTAAGCGGTGATGACCCTGTGCACCTTGCCGCTTAAGGCGGTGAGGATCTGTGCCGCGTGTTTGTGGTCCTTTGGCTTGGGATAGATTGTTTTACCGAGGACAACAATGGTATCGGCCGATAAGATCACTGTCTTGTGACTTGTCCCCGCATCAGGCGGAGAGGGGGGCAGACGGCTTGAAACAGCCAACCCCTTTTCAAGGGCCATGCGTCTTGTGTATTGAAGGGCCGATTCGTTTTTAAAGCGTGTTTCGTCGATGTCCGCTGGTATGATGTCAAAATTTCTGACAGAAGTGTCAATATTTTGTAACAAGTGTCGCAAGAGTTTTTTTCTGCGCGGGGATTGGCTGGCAAGTATGAGTCTGTACGGGTGCTGTTTATGTGGGGTGGTTGCTTTTTTTGTCATGGAAAAAAATGATTTCAACTTTCTTTAAATTATTGCTAGGAGCCTGTCGGACAACTCCTGTTTCTCCGGAAGTTTGAAAATTTTGCCGCTTGCAAAATATTTCAAACCCTGAAAAATCATGTCTTTACGTTTTGTCACGGGACATGATTTTTCAGGACTCCTCCGAAACAAGAGTTGTCCGACAGGCTCCTAGCAGTGACCACGGGGCCAAGGGCGCCCGTACCCAATCTTGCGAAGAGGTTTTGCTTGAGGCGCGACGGTCTGTCCATGAGCTTCTTTGTTAGAGAAAATCATTTCGGAAGGCAAGTATTCATGTTGAAGTACGTTACGTCACTCATCTTGTTTTTTTTTCTCACAGGTTGTTTTGCAGGTATTTATAAACAGGGGTCTGTTGTCGGGTATCACAATCACACAGTCCAGACCAGGGGTGGGGCTTTTAAAATAGGCCCTCTGCCGTCGTATTGGCGGAACAAAAAAATCAAATACAGGGCTGTTTTTTTTGTCAACGCCCGCGACCATTCCAGCATCACGATTGATTCGTGGTGTCAGGGGGCCTGCGACGATGCCTCGCTTTCTGTCCTCACCGATCAGCTCACCAGAGGGATTGCCGATTATAAAATCACGCAAAGAACCGTCTCGCAACTGGCAGGTAGAGATGTCTTGCAGACAGAGGCCTTGGGGACTGTGGATGGACGCCGGGTCTTTCTCTCGTTTTATGTCCTTAAAATGAATCACTGTGTTTTTGACTTTGTTTATGTCTCAGAACCCGGTCGCCTGGAGTATTACGGCGAATTTAAACACATGGTCCAGGGTTTTAAATTTGTAAAGGGGCCTGACGTGTTGTAACGTTACGGCACTCCCAGCATATGGCGTCCGATCAAGACAATAACACCGAGATCCCGGCAGAACACGAGGTTCACAAGTCTGTTCAGACACTCCTGCAGAAGTCAGGGGAGGTGGCACTGGATTTTGTCACTTATCTTGGCGGTATTGTCGTGATGGTCTTCGAGATGGCGCGGTGTGTTTTTGTTTATCCTGTTGATTTTAAGTATGTCATTCGTCAGTTGTACGACATCGGTGTCAAATCCCTTGTCCTGGTCAATCTTGTGGCCGTGTTTACCGGGATGGTTGTAGCACTGCAGTTTGTGGTGGGGCTCAAGCGCTTTGGTCTGCAGTTGTACGCGGGCCAGGTTGTGGGTATTGCCATCACACGCGAGCTGGGACCTGTGCTGACGGCCTTGATGGTGGCGGCCCGGGTGGGTTCGGGGATTGCCGCAGAGATTGGGTCGATGAAGGTCTCGGAGCAGGTCCTTGCCATCAGGGCGATGGGGGGCAGTCCGATTGCAAAGTTGGTGATCCCGCGTGTGCTGGTCACAACGATCGCCACACCGATCTTGACTATCATTTCGATCTTTGTGGGGATCTTTGGCGGGATGGTCATCTCGATGATCGAGGCGGGTGTGACGGCGCAGTTTTATATCGAACAGATACAGTCAACGGTCAAAATGTATGATTTTATGAGCGGGGTTGGCAAGACCGTGTTTTTTGGTTTTTTTGTGGGCATCATTGCCTGTTATCAGGGGCTCAAGACCACCCGCGGGACCAAGGGGGTGGGGGATTCCACGACCTTTACGGTGGTGCTTTGCTCCATGGTTATTTTTGTGTCCGATTTCTTTTTGACCAAACTTTTTTTATTGTTCTAACCCGCATAAAGCGGAGTGCATTGCGATCAAACATGAAAGATTTCATGTTTGGCGCTATGCGCCAGATACTGCGCGGGCTGGCACCTCGTAAAATATTGTTGCTGAAACGCGTAGAAAAAACCTACTTAGGTTCTAAGGCCTGTCGGGAAAGTCGCTGTTTTCAAGGCTTGCGCAATAATACAAACATGACGACCGTGATCGAATTTAAAAACGTTGTTAAATCATTTGAGGGAAAAAGCGTCATTGACGGGATGAGTTTTTCTGTCAATCAGGGCGAAACCTTCTGTGTGATTGGTGGTTCGGGGACAGGCAAGAGCGTGACCCTCAAACTTCTTCTGGGTCTTTTGCCCGTTGATGCGGGGGAGGTTTATTTTAAGGAACAGCTTATCAATGATCTGGATGAACTTAAGCTCAATCGCATCAGGCAGAGTTTTGGCATGGTCTTTCAGGGTTCCGCGTTATTTGATTCGATGACTGTTTTTGAAAATGTGGCCTACCCTCTTTATGAGTTGAATAAATACAACGATGAAGAGATCGAGCGGATTGTGAGGGAGAAGCTTGCTGTTGTTGATCTTGTGGACACCGAGGATCTCTATCCCGCGGATTTATCGGGGGGGATGAGAAAGAGGATTGGTGTGGCACGGGCACTGGCAACCGACCCGCAGGTGATCTTGTACGATGAACCAACGGCAGGTCTTGACCCCGCAAACGTCAACAGGATTGATCATCTTATCTTGAATCTGCAAAAAAGATTTGCTGTCACTTCGATTCTTGTCACTCACAATATGGAGAGTGTTTACAGGGTGGCGGATCGGGTGGCCCTTTTGCATAACAAAAAAATCGGGTACGTGGGCACGTTAAAGGACTTTCAAAACACGGCAAATGTGCTTGTGAGACAATTTGTAGATGGCGAGCTTGGTGCAGAATGAAAGTTTTTTTGCAATGGTCCAAGGTTGTTGAAGTCAGGTGGTTTTTTTCTTCTGGCAGGCCTGATTTAATTTAATGTATAGGAATTTCAAAGTCGACAGAGCGCGGGTGCATATCTCGCAAAATGGAGGCATTCAACCGCGTCCCCAAGGGGATTTCCTTCGGGGCATCACAGTCAAGTTAGTAACTTGTGATTTCAATTGAAGTCTTTCATTGAAATGATTATGTGGTTTCTCGCGTGAAAAAAACCAAAGAGCAGATTCAGGTGCAGGTGGGGGCCTTCTTGGCGATAGGAATTTTATTATTTATGGCTGCCATATTTATGCTGGGTTCCAAGACAAGCCTCTTTCAAACGCATTACAATCTTATTTCGTATTTTGACGACATCAGCGGTCTGCGTGTGGGGGCTCCCGTGCAGCTTGTGGGGATGAATGTTGGTTTTATTGATAACATCTCCTTTGAAGACCGTGAGGTCATCACCATCGATCCTGATCATCTCAAAGCAGATAAAACCACCGAGGAGGCAAGCCGCAAAAAAATCATTGTCAAGGTCCGGGTCTCCATGAAAATCGACACCCAATATCAGGAGAGGATCCGGCAGGACTCCGTTGCCAGTGTGGTCACGCAGGGTCTGCTTGGTGACAGGATGGTTTACATTACTGTGGGCTCGGACGAGGGGCGTGTACTCAAGAGCGGCGAAGAAATCATCAACGTAAAAAATCCCACCGGGTTTACACAGCTTGTAGAAAAAGGCGACGACCTCATGATCGATGCCAAATCGTTCGTCAAAAATACAGATGCGGTCGCTGTCAATGTCAATCAGATTTTACAGGAGATTATCGGGGGTAGCGGGCTTGTGCACGATGTTATCTACGATCCACAAAGTGCCAAAACCATTTCTCAAGTGAATCACATTCTTGAACAACTGGGTATGGCCAGCACAAATCTGGCGCACATCTCCGGTAAAATTGACAACGGCAAAGGTACGTTAGGGGCGCTTGTAAACGACGATTCGCTGTATCACGACATCAAAACGCTGATGGGCAAGGCAAACAGGAACAGGCTCATTCGTTCGATCGTCAGATACACACTGCAAACAAAAGATAAAGAACAATTGAAATAACAAATTGTTACATGTTAGAATGGGCGCAGGGTTATTTTCCATAACAGCCTGTCCAAAAAAACGGGATTTTGTAGCATTGTTACATTGAGCGCGGCACAGAGCATAACGATTGATAACTCAATGCAGAGGAATTTTAAAGTCAACCGAGCGCGGGTGCATCCCTCGCATAAAGGTGAAACTCAACCGCGTAAGAGTCAGGTGGGTAACTTGAAACTTAACTAAAGGAGATACGAATGACCATCCCAAATAATTTACTTAATATTATTAACAATACAGAGGACATTAAAAATTTTAAGGAACTCAACTGGAAAGGGAGTTTCGAAGAATACCTAGCACATGTCCAGAGAGATCCCAAAATCGCACGATGTGCCTATCAGCGTCTGTACGACATGATCCTGTCATTTGGCACCGAGACCTATGTCGAGTACAAAAAGAAAATCACAAAATACAAATTTTTCGAAGACCCGTTTGATCACGGGGTTGATGCCGTCTTTGGTATCGATTTATTTTTGATGAAACTGGTCAATGTCTTCAAGGCCGCTTCGATGCGGTATGGCTCCGAAAAGCGCGTTATATTGCTGCATGGTCCGGTTGGTTCATCAAAATCAACGATTGCCCGTCTTTTTAAAAAGGGACTCGAGCACTACGCGCGTTCTCCCGAGGGGGCCCTTTTCAGTTTCAGGTGGCGCAAGATCGAAAAAAACAACCCGGAACTCGACAGAATTTTTGGCAACATAGACCTCATCAACGATCCCATCCATGGCGAGCCTTTGTATCTCCTGCCTAAAAAGGCAAGAGAACACCTTCTGAGCGAGATTAACAGCAAGCTCAGCGAGCAGGACCGTATCATGCTCGACGGAGATTTATCACCGATCTCGCGGTTTATTTACAACGAACTTTTTAATCATTACGAGGGAGACTGGACGGCGATTCTCAAACATGTCGAAGTGTATCGCGTTATTCTTTCAGAAAAAGATCGTATCGGCGTCGGGACATTCCAACCCAAGGACGAAAAAAATCAGGATTCAACAGAACTCACCGGTGACATCAATTACCGCAAGATTGCAGAGTACGGTTCCGAGTCCGATCCGCGGGCCTTTAATTTCGACGGCGAGTTTAACATTGCCAACCGCGGTCTTATTGAGTTTGTCGAAATGCTTAAACTCGATGTGGCCTTCTTGTATGATCTGCTTGGTGCATCGCAGGAACACAAAATCAAACCCAAAAAGTTTGCACAAACCGATATCGACGAGGTCATTATCGGTCACACCAACGAACCCGAATACCGCAAACTGCAGAACAACGAATACATGGAGGCCTTAAGGGACAGAACAATCAAAATCGATATCCCGTATATCACAAGGGTGAGCCAGGAGTGCAAAATTTACGAAAAGGATTTTACAAACAAAAAAATCAAGGGCAAGCACATTGCCCCCCACACGGTAGAGGTTGCGGCGATGTGGGCCGTGCTCACACGTCTGGAAGAACCCAAAAAGGCCAATCTTACCTTATTGCAAAAACTTAAATTGTACGATGGCAAGACACTGCCAGGGTTTACCGAGGACAACGTCAAAGAACTCAGAAAAGAGGCCGCGCAGGAAGGGATGGAGGGGATTTCACCAAGGTATATTCAGGACAAGATTTCAAACATTCTTGTCGGGACAGATTCTAAATCGGTTAATCCCTTTATGCTGCTCAACGAGCTTGACAGCGGCTTAAAACATCACTCACTCATTGCGAGCGATGAAACCCGCAAGAGATTTAGTGAACTGATCAGCCTTGTCAAAGAAGAATACGAGGACATCGTGAAAAATGAAGTGCAAAGGGCTATCACAGCGGACGAAGACGCCATTTTTCGTCTGTGTGCCAACTATATAGACAACCTCAAGGCGTACACACAGAAAGAAAAAGTGCGCAACAAGTTTACGGGGCAGGATGAAGAGCCCGATGAAAGGCTCATGCGCGCTATTGAAGAAAAAATAGACATCCCAGAGTCCCGCAAGGATGATTTTAGGCGTGAGATCATGAATTACATCGGGGCGCTGGCCATCGACAACAAAAAATTCGACTACAGGACAAACGAGCGTCTGCACAAGGCCCTCGAGCTCAAACTGTTTGAGGACCAAAAAGATTCCATCAAACTCAGTTCTCTTGTAACCTCTTCTGTCGATGATGCAACCCAGGAAAAGATCGACATCGTCAAGGCAAGGCTGATTAAAAATTACGGCTACAACGACGAAAGCGCTACAGATGTCCTTAACTTTGTGGCGTCAATCTTTGCACGCGGGGATATCAAGCAGAGAGACGAGAAGAAATAGCACCTGTTAATCAGCCTTAAATCAGCCCTGGATCAGCCCTGGATCAGCCCCCGTGGGATCGTGGTTGATGGTTGATTGTGGGCTCGGGGCTGATGGTTTTTGGTAGTTCGTAATTCGTAGTTGGTGGGGATACAGGGGACTGATGGTTTTTGGTGGTTCGTAATTCGTAATTGGTTGGGCTGAGGGTTGAATCATGGCTTTAAAAATCGAACAGGATCTTTCGCGTTTTAAAAAGATTGTGCGCGGCAGGGTAAAAAAGGAGTTGGGCAAGTTTATTTCGTCGGGTGATATGGTGGGCAGACAGGGAAAAAAGTTTGTCAGTATCCCCATTCCGCGTATTGACATCCCCAGATTCAGGTTTACCGATAAACAGCAGGGCGGTGTGGGGCAGGGAGAGGGCGAACCCGGGGATGCAATGGATCAGGGCGAGGATGGGTACGGACAGGCCGGTAACATACCTGGGCAGCATGTGTTAGAGGTTGACATCACCCTCGAAGAGCTTGTGGAACTTCTGGGTGAAGAATTAGAACTGCCCAACATCAAACCCAAATCAAACGAAAAATTTGCAGAGATCAAAAACGTCTATCGTGGCATCCGCACCTGTGGTCCAGAGTCTTTAAGACACAACAAGCGGACCTACAAAGAGGCCCTTAAAAGGCAGATCTCAACGGGAGAATACAATCCAGACAATCCGATGATTATCCCCTACAGGGATGAAAAACGCTACAAGAGTTACAAACAGATCCGGTTGCCCAATCACAAGGCTGTCATTATATATATGATGGACGTGTCGGGTTCGATGGGCAATGAGCAGAAAGAGATTGTCCGACTCGAGTCGTTCTGGATCGATGCCTGGCTGAGAAAGCAGTACAAGGGTATTGAGACGCGTTATATTGTTCACGATGCCGTGGCCCGCGAAGTCGACCAGCACACCTTTTATCACACCAGAGAATCCGGCGGGACTATTATCTCTTCGGCTTACAAGCTCTGCCAAAAAATCATAGAAACCGATTACGATCCCACGCAGTGGAATGTCTACCCGTTTCACTTTTCTGACGGTGACAACTGGTCGGCAAATGACACACAGGAATGTCTCAAGATTCTGCAGAATTTTTATTTTAAAGTGGCAAACGTGTTCTGTTACGGTCAGGTTGAGAGCGAGTTTGGAAGCGGTCAGTTTCTCAAAGACCTGCGGGACAAATTTGGCGAGGCCCATGACAGTATTATCTTGAGTCAGATTGAAAACCGTGAGGCCATTTTAAATTCGATCAAGGATTTTCTGGGAAAAGGAAAATAAATGTTTGAACAAACAAAACTCTCCCCCGAACTCATCGAATGGGACAGACGGATCAAGGAATGGGCAGTAGGATACGGCCTTGATTTTTTCACAACGATTTTTGAGGTCCTTGACTGGAAACAAATGAATATGGTTGCGGCCTACAGCGGGTTTCCCAACCGCTATCCTCACTGGCGTTTCGGCATGGAGTACGAGCAGCTTTCCAAAAGCTATTCGTACGGGTTGTCCAAGATCTACGAGATGGTCATCAACAATGATCCCTGTTATGCCTACCTTCTTTACTGCAATAAAATGGTCGATCAAAAAATGGTGATGGCGCATGTGCTGGGGCACTGCGATTTTTTTAAGAATAATATTTTCTTTGGCCCGACACCGAAAAACATGATCAACCAGATGGCCAATCACAAGACCCGCATCCTGCGCTATATCGATAAACTGGGGTTTGACAAGGTCGAGTCTTTTATTGACACATGCCTTTCCATCGAAAATCTCATTGATTTTCAAAAACCTTTTTTTGAAAACAGGGTGGTGCGGAGTGCACCGGAGGAGGAAGAAGAAGTCGAAGAGAGAGATACTCACAGGTTGCGTGTCGACAAAGACTATCTTGAGTCTTACATTAACCCCAAGGCCTTTCTGGCACTTCAAAAGCAGCGCCGCGAAGCGGCCCTTAAAAAGGAGGTGCAGTTTCCCCAAAACCCCGAACGGGACATCATGGGATTTCTTCTTCATCATGCCCCGCTCGCTCGTTGGGAATACGACGTCCTCAGCATCATCATGCAAGAGGCCTATTATTTTGCCCCGCAAATGCAGACCAAGATCATGAATGAGGGCTGGGCGAGTTATTGGCACTCAAGGATCATGACAGAGAAGGCATTAACAGACGATGAGGTCATTGATTTCGCGGACAATCACTCGGGGACCATGACGATGACCGCGCAGAGGCTTAACCCGTACAAGATTGGCATCGAGTTGTTCAGACATATCGAGGAGCGTTGGGACAAGGGAAGGTTTGGCAAGGAGTACAACGAGTGTGACGATATGGTTGCAAAGAAAAACTGGGACACAAAACAGGGACTGGGCCGTCAAAAAATATTTGAAGTCAGAAAAATATACAACGACATCACTTTTTTGGATGAATTCTTAACGGCGGATTTTTGCCGGGACTACAAACTCTTTGCATACACCTATAATCCGTTAAGTAATCGATACGAAATATCAGACAGGGATTTCGCTCAGATCAAAAAATACCTGATGATGTCATTAACAAACTTTGGGCAACCCATCATCTCGATCGTCGATGCCAATTATTCCAATCGCGGCGAGTTTCTTTTACGTCACACGCACGAAGGGGTAGACCTTGACATCCAATACGCGAGGGCGACCCTCGAAAACCTGTATAAAATCTGGAAACGGCCTGTGCTGATCGAAACAACAGTCAATAACCATATTAAAATCCACAAATACGAGGGCCATGAACACAAGATCCTCGATTCCAAAGAGGGGATCTGAAATCTGGTCATCTCCCCGCAAACCCTTGAAATGACTGCGTATGCCATTTGTTGACAGAATGGCTTTGTGCTGTTAAAATACAAGTGATATTCGGCACTTAACTTGATGTCTGGGAATGTCAAAGTTGACAGAGCGCGGGTGCATTCCTCGCAAAATGAATGAAGGAATTCAACCGCGTCAAAGTCAAGTGAGTAACTTGTCAGGAAGATGTGCACAAAACTTATCCACAGGGGCATAGACAAAAACGGCAGGGGTGTCGCGGTGTTGCCGATTGAAAAAAAATGGAGAGAGAGGAGTCATTATGAACAAATCAGATCTCATCGAATACTTGTCAGAAAAACTATCTCATCCCAAAAAGAAAACAGAAGATGTTGTGAATCACCTTTTTGACACAATGACTGATGTTTTATCTTCAGGGGGGCGCATAGAGATCAGGGGATTTGGTAGTTTTGTCACAAAAGACTACGAGGCCTACACAGGGCGCAATCCGCGTACTGGTGAATCCATCGAAGTCAGACCAAAAAAACTGCCTACTTTCAAGGTGGGCAAAGAATTGAGGGAGCGTGTCAATGGCGGTCCTTTAAATGAACGATCTTCAGGCGGGGATGATTCTGAAGACGCGGATGACGATATGTAAAAAAATTGGGAGCGTGCCCAACTTGCATAAGGCTTGCCTGTCTGCATCTGATGGAGACAATCCTGTGTGGGCTGGTATTCCATGAAACGTGGGTGCCGTGCTCTGTGGTGTATTTGTGAGTTTAATGGACCCCGACATTATCTATCAAATGGCCTTAAGTGGGATTCCCAATCTGGGGCCAGTCAAACAGAGCGGTTTGATTGATTTTTTTTCCAGTGCCAAAAAAGTTTTTTCGGCGGGTTACAAGGAGCTTTTAGAAACAGGGTTGTTGAACGAACATGAGGCAGCCCTTATCAAGGCAGTAGAGAGATTTGATGGATACACTGCACAAATAAAGGTTCTTCGGGATAGTCACATTCGGGTACTGAGTTATAAGGACATGCTCTACCCGGCAAGGCTGAGACAAATCGCAAGCTTTCCGATATTACTGTACTATCGCGGTGCAATCGATCTGCTTAATCAAAAAAATATTCTTGCTGTCGTTGGCAGTCGTCACATGACCGATTATGGCAGAAATGTGCTCAGGGATTTTATCCCCGCATTGACTGATCAGGGCGTTGTTATTGTCAGTGGCATGGCCTTTGGAGTCGATGTGACGGCGCACATTTTGTGTCTTGATGCAAAGGGAAAGACGGTGGCTGTTCAGGCGCAGGGCGTAGAAAAAGGGCATCCCGCGGCGCATGCGGGGGTGTTTCAAAGGATTATGGACAACGGTGGCTGCGTTATCTCTGAATTTCCCTTTATCGAGAACGGTGCTGTGGAAAAATTTCACTTTCCCCGAAGAAATCGCCTCATCAGTGGCATGAGTGACGCCGTGCTGGTTGTTGAGGCCGCAGAAAAGAGTGGTGCGCTGATCACAGCACGTTACGCGATCGAGCAGAACAGAGACTGTTTTGCCGTGCCGGGGAGTATCTATCAAAATACCAGCAGGGGGTGCCTTAATCTTATAAAGGACGGGGCGGGTGTTGCGTGTGCCGTACAGGATATCCTTGAGGGGCTTGGTCTGGTTAAACGCAGCCATGAAAAGCAGGAGGAACTGCCCTTTACCGAAACCCGTGTGGCTACTGATCATCTGGAGACACCTCTGGAGCGGCAAATTCTTGTGTGTTGCAAGGATCGACCAGTTTCGATGGACGAGCTTGTAGACATGGTTCGTGAACCTGCTTCGTTTGTCACAGCAACGATTACAAAGATGCAGTTGATGGGAAAGCTCAAAGAGGTTGAGGGAAAGAAGTTTGCGGCTGTTTAACCTGGAAGCGGTAGTTGAAGAATACAAGGCGTGGTTCAATTGCCGTTTGTAGGTTTAACACTCACAATCGATGATACAAAAAAATCCATTTAACGGGCTGACGTTTCTTTTAACAAGGGACCCCGATTCAAATAAGAAGCTTGCGAGGGTCCTGACCGGTATGTCGGCACATGTGATAGACTGGCCCGGTTTTAAGTATGTCGAAAAAAGAACGACACCGTTACTTAAGGACTGTTTAAATCACATCGCCGATTTTGACTGGATCATTTTTACAAGCACACGGGCAGTGTTTTATTTCCTAAAAAAATACCACGCGGTTCATTGTGGTTTAAAACCGCTTGCAAGGGTCAAGGTTGCGGCTGTTGGAATCAAGACTGCAGAGTTAGCCAAAGAGCAAGGGATGGCTGTTCACCTTTGCCCCCAAAGACCATCAATTAAATCTCTGGTTGAGGAATCTGCCTTTAAGAATTCAAAAAACAAGAGGATATTTATACCAAGATCAGAAGATGCCCGTGATGATTTTGTCAGGGCCTATCAAAAAATTCACGAAATTCATCACTTTGTTTTTTATAAAAAGCGTTTTATCAAACAGGACAGCCATGATGTCATCAGGCTCAAACAGACAGGGGTTGACTGGGTGCTTTTTTTTAGTCCTTCGGCTGTGGCAAGTTTTACGAACAATTTTTGTCGTCAGCATGAGGCGGTTGTTTTTTTGCAGCGCACAAAAGTGGCAGTGATTGGAAAAACGACTGCTTCGCATCTTGATAGTCTTGGCGTTGCACCCTGCGTGGTCTCAAAAAAAAGCACTGGGGATGACTTAATCAAGGGGATACTTAAACATGTCTTGTCCAAACATATTTGAGCATGTTGAGATTATTTCGGGCGGGCAGACGGGGGCAGACAGGGCGGCCCTTGATTTTGCTTTGCAACACAACATAAGGCATGGTGGCTATTGTCCGAGGGGCAGAAGGGCGGAGGACGGGGTGCTGTCGGCGTGTTATCTCTTAAAAGAGACGGAATGCAAAAACTATGAAAAAAGAACCATGCTCAATGTTCAACATGCAGACGGGACGGTGATTTTTTCGATCAGAAAAAAACTTGATGGAGGTACTCTTTTTACCTTTGATTATGCCAGAGAACTTCATAAGCCGTTGCTGCATCTGGCACAAAGTGATCTGGGGAGGCCGGCAGTCAGGTTGCGAAATTTTTTGCGTAAAAACGGTATCAGCAGACTCAACGTGGCTGGTCCCCGTGCCTCAAAAGAGCCGGGGGTCTATGCTTTTGTCATGCGGGTCTTAACAAGGGTTTTTAAAGTGAACTCAATATGAAGCGTCTTTTTGTGATATTTGGCCTGATCCTTTTTTTCTCTCAATCTACGATGGCGGGGGTGATCCCGTTAGAGAAACTCGAGGCACAGGCTGTGTCCTACGAGTTTGGCGCTGATGGTTCTCTCACAATTGTGGGCGAAGATCCCGTCTTGATTATCCCTGTCAATGGTGATGCAGAAAAAAATAATCTTTTGACTATCGAATACAAACGCAGGCTCAAACACAACAAGATGGACATGGTCTTTGGTTGGGAGCGGAATGGAAAAAAGGGACAAGGCAGGATGAAACTCACTTTTGCGGTGCAACAGGGATACAAAAAGATTGTCCGTAATCTTAAATCACACCCTCAGTACAGAGGGAATATCCAGTATCTGGCATTGATTTTTGTGGGCAGGGATGAAAAGGTAGACATTAAAAGCGTGGGTCTTGATGGGGTGACAGCAGGCAATTTCTTTACCGCGCTATATTACGAGCTTTTTGGTTACACGCACTTTATTCCCTCGGATGTCAATCTGGTTGCGTGGCCCACGTTAAATGGTATCCTTATTTCAAAACCTTTTGTGGCACTCAATTTGCTGTTTGTTGTCGTAGCGGGGCTTTTGTGTTGTTTTTTAAAACAACACAACTCTCGCCGTCGTGTTGTTAAATTTGTCTTTATGATGATGGTGTTCTCGTGGTGTTTTATTGATTTTGTGTGCTCTATCAATCAGGCAAGGATGTACAGACTGATGACTGCTGTTCTGACCCCTATTGAGAATGCCCGAAACTATGGTGTCTTTACCGATTTTTTAGATTTCATCAGGCAGAATACCATAAAGGGCAGCAGAGGGGTTTTTATTGTTCCTTACGCAAACAACATCGAGGGGCCGTATCACATATACCCCCATATCAAACAGGTGGCAGGTGTTTCTGGGGGTGGGCAGAACGGCGCGGTTAAAGGGCTGGGTGCGGATTATTATTTTGTAAGTTTTGTACAGGGGCTGGGTTGGTATGCGCCCCCTGTGTATGATCAGCAAGGCAAAGAGCTGATCATGGGCAATCATCGCGTTAAAATCAAAAAGGTCATTCCATTTAATGACGTTTTTTCTATCTTTGAGGTTGATCAATGATCCTGTTAACCATCCTCCTTGTTTATCTTGCCGGTTTTTGTCTGATGCTAACGACAGGGCAGCATAAGAGGCTTGGTTTTTTTGAGATAGCGGGCCTGTCATTTGGGAGCGGGTTATCGCTTGTTGTTGCGACCTTGTTTGTGCAAGGGATACTCTTTGACCACCTGTCGATTGTGCCGGGGATCGTGGTGGTTGTTTTGCTGCTCTTGTGTTTTGTATTGAGACACTTTAGGGAGACTGGTTTTGTGTCTGGAATTTTTGCCTTCGTAAAGGCCGAGTTCTTATTAATCAAGGGGCAGGTGTTGTGTTTTAAGGGCTGGCGGATGCTCCTGTTGTTCCTTGCCATCGCGTATATTCTGCTTAAGTTGTATATGGCCTTTGCAATTAATGTATCACACCCCACCATAGCTGAAGATGCGATTGTTTCGTGGGATTTTAAAACAAAGGTTTTCTTTGAGAATAGATCCCTGGTACTGGATTATAAAAATCCAGAATTTTTGGGCGGAGCAACCAAGCGAAGTGTCTTTGCGCCGCTTGCAGACTTGTTTTTTATTATTCTGTATCAGGAGTTTCCCGTGGGGTTGTCTAACATTATTTCCCCGCTGGTGTATCTTAATCTTTGCCTCATCCTGTTTGGTATTTTTTTAAGAAAGACCAATCTTGCATACGCTGTCATCTCTGTCTACGTTTTGTTATCTTTGCCGCTCGTTTTTACCCATGCGTGGATTTCTTATTTTAATTTACCATCATCTTTTTTTCTTTTTGCATTTGCCTTTTATTTTTCGGACTGGGTTTTAGGGGACCAGACAGGAGAACGTGGTGCTTTCTTGATACCACTTGCGGTCATTGCGTTTTTGGCGGCGGGTTTCAGGACAGAGGATCTGTATTTTACCTTTCTTGTTTTTTTTGTAGAGCACGCCGTGTTTTTTCTGTTTCGCATCAGAAGGATGAATGTAAAAAGGTTTTTGACTTCTTTTGTTGTCCTTGTTGCCCCTGCTTTGGTGGCGTTGTCAGATCTCTATCTGCGGCATTTGGCACCAAGGGTGAGCAGCCATTTTGACAGTCTTAAAGAACCCATCTTGACGGCCGCTGTGAACAATATTTTTGGCAAGACCGGGTTATTTATGGTGCCGTTTGAGCAGATCTTTCTGCGTCCGGAGTTTAATCTTTTGTATTTGTTTTTTATTTTTACACTGATTCTTCTTTTCTTTGTCAGGGATAAAGTTAAAGAGATCCTGCCGATGCTTTTTGCGCTGGTGGTCTTGTTTGGGTCCATTATGGCTGCCTTGTATGCCTATTGGGACAGGCTTGCCCTGATGACGCATTATTGTGCCCGTTACATGATTCTACTCACGCCTTTTATCATTTACGTTGGGCTGATGATTGTTTTTATCTTTCAGTCTGAACGCGGTATCCCAACCTTGCATAAAGAGAAAAATACTACGCGGGCCGGCACCTTGTAAAATATTGTTGCCGAAACACGAAGTAAAAACCTTCCAAGGTTTTATCACGCAAATCAAAGTAAAAGACGTATCGCTTATATTGACGCGGGTCTCCTGTACGGTCATCATTTTGTGATGATGCGAGCTACAGCATCCTTTTTGCAGGTGCCTGTTAAAGCCCTGTTACCGTTGACATACAAGGCGCATCCGGCCTGTGACGCGCTGGGTGCGGGTGTCAAGACACAACAATCTCGGTCCGCGACAGTCTCGACGCAGTCTTTAACGCGGTCCTTGGCTCTCCCGTCTTTCAAACCCAGGGTGCCTTCTCGTCAATTGAATCTTACAAGACACCCCTTGCCAAAAAAAGAAAATCGCACACGGTACATGCCTGAGGCCTTTTGGAATGTGCTGGTGGATGTTTTTGAAAAATTAAACAGCGGCGAAGGTTATCAGCTGCCAGAGGGACCCGTTAATATATTAAACCTTGGCTGTGGTGCGTGTTTCGAGGGCCGTGTCTTAAATTCTTTTTTTGGTGGCGAGCATCTGGGGCAGTTGAGTGCGCATTGCTTTGTAACCGGGATTGATCCGGATGAGGAGGCCATTTTACAGGCAAGGCTTAAACATCAGGATGACAAGGGTGCAGATCTCCCGAATTTCAGATTTATAACAGATGCAGTAAAAAAAGATTCCGCAAAGCTCCCCACACTCTTCGATGTCGTCATCATGAGGCATCACAACGGCGGCATGACTGGCAGCGAGGCCGACTGGTTTGATATCTTTAAATTTGGGATGGAACACTTGACAGACAATGGGGTTCTTATTGTCACATCGTACAACGAGGTCGAGTATTCCATTTCAAAACGATGGCCCTATCTGTGGCGTGATAAAAAATTCACACCCAGGATTGTTGCTGATATCCCACATCGCAGACACGTCGAACACATCTCATGGCCGCTGGTAGGGTATCATCCCGAGACATGGTATGAAGACGGATATTGCGTCGCATTTCGTAAAACGAGTAATAAATAACCCGAATAAGAAAAAAAATTAGATCAACAAAACAAAACCAGCATCATCAAAAAAACACCTCCGTCATCCCGCGACATCCCGTGGTATAATCAGCACGCCAATCCCCATGTCAATTCCGACAAAATCAATAATAAAGACGTATAGCGCCTGTTTTTTCTTGATTTGTTTTTAGACAATGGTGTTAATAGTGTTAAATCTTTTAAAAAAAGGAGGAAGCATGGTCGCAACAGTTAATAACAGGTTATTTTCAACCCATTTTAGTTTTGATAAACAGTATGATCTTGTTTCTTCTTTCAAGCCGACAGATGCGATAAGAGATGCCCTGACAGATACGATGACGGAGGACTTTGTTTCTGCAAGCGGTCTTTATAGGGATGAACATGAAGACACGTTTTGTTTTAAACAACCGGGCCCTTCTCATTTGCTCGGGACAGGGACGGGGCGGCCGCTCGCGAGTTCCTTGGTCTGTCGTGACAGATCTTCCAAACGGTCGATGATGCGCCTCAAGTATGATGGTGTGGCCGAGACCATAGAGGTGAGGGATGCCAATCCTGTTTTTATTCCGGCTGAACAAAGAATAAAAGAAGTGGTCAAGTCGATCAGGCCCTCTGTCGTCAACTTGAATTTGGAGGGAGAGGTATACAACGAAGAGACCAAGACACAAGAACGAGGCAGGTGGATTGCATCAGGGTTTGTGGTGGCACCAGAGGACTTGGCGCTCGCAGGGTACGAGCCCAAAGAGGGGGAAACACTGATCGCAACCAACTTTCATGTTGTGGATGGTGCGGAGGATTTTGAAATATCACTCTTTGATGGTTCCTGTTACGAGGGAGAGGTAAGGGTTCTTGTGGCTGACGAGCACATGGACATTGCGATACTGGTCGTTGAGACCGGTGAAGATGTGATGGATCCTGTCCCCGTCGGTTCCGCTCAGGACATAGATCAGGGGGAATTTGTCCTGGCTTTTGGACAGCCGCATGGTCTGCCTTTCAGGGTGACGAGCGGGATTATAAACAACATCAATTATGATGCTGACGGGTATATCCAGACAGATGCGGCTATTAATCCTGGCAACAGCGGGGGACCGCTTGTGGACCTGGGCAGTGGCAATGTGGTCGGCATGAGCACATATATTTACGAGAACACAAACAACATGGGATTTGCCATGCCCCTCTGGATGCAGTTTGAGGCCTTGAGAAAAAACTGGGAAAAGGAAACCTATCGCAGACCTCTTGGGGATGATGCGGATCTGGTAAGTTGAGAGAGAGGGTTTCTTTTAACTATACATGGCGATATAAATAATTGCCGATATGAAAACAATGCGTGTCATTGCGAGGAGCGAAGCGACACGGCAATCCCTGTGATTCAATGGTTGCAAAGGGATCGCCACGCTACGCTCGCGATGACGCCTTTTTTTCCAGCAAGAAATAATGACGCCGTGTATAGAGAAGTGGTTTACCTCAGCTTTGTTTATCTTTTGACGGAAATGATTTTACTCCGGTACTTCTTTTTTTCTTCTGCCAACACCATCTCGGACTCTATCATTTTTTTTAACCCCAGAAAGCCTGTAAAAAAAATCAGAACTGGCAGTAATGTTTCTATCATAAATCCCCCCAGCCTTTCTAAAAAAAAAGTCCTTCCTTAATATCTTGTAGATGCAAATCTGGTGCCATGCAGGCAAGATGCTGCTTGTGACTAACATGTTGCAATCAAAGGGATTGTTTTCTTGTGCTGAGGAATTTGTTTTATACGACGAGTCTCATCGTGATAATTTCTCAGAATGAGAGAAGGTGTGTGTCAGATGTCATGAACAGCTGCGGTGTCAGCTATGCTTAAAAAATTTTATACTATCGACCCATGAGTCCTGTGATTTTTTTGACAAGAGTCGCGGGGTATTTAAACTGAAACTGCGGGTTACTCTCTGGTCTGATGAGCCTGACCTCAAAAATGCCGTTTCGCTTAAGATTGCCGTCGATGACCTTGTACGGGGCGTTATCTATCACGTGATTGTATGTTGCTTCGTTGAGTTCGCATTGATAGAGTGTGAGATCTTTGTCGGAGTTAAAAACATTTTTTACTGATATCTGGTTTTGCCTTGAGAGCCTTAACCCAAGGACTTCCTCTAAAGTGTTGCGGCAGGCTGTGTGTCTGGATGACTCCTCGATCTTTACCTCGGTTGGGTTTAAGGGTTCTCCCCCCGGCAACGAGATGTCTATGCCGTTTTGGACCACGAGCAGCTTGTCATCAACAAAAATAAGACACGCGGCATTGCCCTTTGAGTGGTCCTCAAGATCGGCCTTGTCGATGTGGCAGTGGGTGCTGTAGTTAAAGGGGGCCGATAACACAGTGTTTGGGATGAAAAGGCAAAGAAAGAAAAAAAGAGGGATGAGTTTCATAAACATCAATGATTTCAATCAAAGGATCCCGTGTAACTCACCGACGAGAGGAGTTACACAAAGGATTCGTGATGAAAAAAACACCCAGAGTCTGTCGGGAAAGGCCCTGTTTCTCCGGAAGTTTGAAAATTTTGCCGCTTGCAAAATATTTCAAACCCTGAAAAATCAGGTCTTTACGTTTTGTCACGGGACCTGATTTTTCAGGACTCCTGCGAAACAGGGCCTTTCCCGACAGACTCAACCCAGAATGTATCGGTTTACTTTTATTTCATTATTTGTCAAATAAGGATTTGTGATGGACCCCGATATGTGTTGATGCTTTCTTTTAAAAAAACGGGGTCACGACAACAACACATTTTTTTTCACCTTTAAAGGGGCGCTCTTTGGGTGATCGTATTATGGGAAACATAGGCTTGCCAGAGATCCTTGTGATCCTTGTGATTGCGTTTTTGATTTTCGGTGCAAAGAGGTTGCCTGCGCTGGGGGCGGGTCTTGGCACGGCGATTCGTTCTTTTAACAAGGGTATCAAGGGCGAACTGGATCCTCAGGATAAACAATCTTTGGAGGCGGAAGACAAACACAAGTGAATCCTTCGACTGTCACACTGATACCGGGCAGAAAATCTTTTCACCTCAAGCCACGATGACGGCTGGGGGCTAAGGGCTCAGGGCTGGGGGCTGATAGAACATATGAAGTCCATCGAAATCATCAGAGAAAAAAAAACGCTCGTGATTTTTCTTGTAGTCCTGCTTGTGGGGTTTGTCTACGTCATGAGACCGTTTTTGACGCCGATGATCCTTGCGGCAATCATCACCGTTTTGTTTTTTCCTGTCTATAAAAAGATAAAACAAAAGACAGGCGGCAGGGCCAGTCTTTCGGCCTTTGTGACAACACTGCTTGTTTTTTTGATCATCATCCTGCCCACCATCTGGCTTGCGGCTATCCTTATTAACGAACTTTACAACATTGTGGGAAGCCTCGATCTCAAACAGACCTTCAGGGATTTATTCTCCGCCCATTATTATGTCATCTACATCGAACCATGGGTCCAAAAAATAGAGGCGCGGTTTCATACCAAAATAGAACTCTTATCTGTCGCCACAAATTTTGGAAAACAGGTGGCCACCTATATCTATAGCTATTCGCCGTCTGTTCTTTTGGGGACTGCAAATTTTATCATCAATTTTTTTATCACGATGGTTGGCACCTATTTTCTTTTTGTGGAGGGGCCGGGCCTGCTTAAATTGTTTTTTGACATTTCTCCTTTGCGCGAGACCCACGAGATGCGTCTTTCGAAAAGGGTGAAGGACACAGTAGACGCCAGTGTGTATGGCTATCTTGTGACAGGCCTGGTGCAGGGAGTTATTGGCGGCGCTCTCTTTGCCTATGTGGGCGTCGGGGCGTTTGTGATTCTGGGGACTCTCACGTTTTTTATGTCCATGGTTCCGGTGATCGGTGCTGCCGGTGTGTGGGCCCCTGTCTGCATCTGGCTCTTTCTTGCTGGTAAAACACTGGAGGGTGTCATTATTCTGGTCGGTGGTGCCGTCGTCATTTCGGGCATTGACAACTTTATCAAACCTTTTGTGATCAAGGGGCGCGCAAAGATTCACCCGCTGCTGATTTTTTTCTCGCTCTTTGGAGGGATACAGCTGTTTGGTCCGCTGGGCATCCTTTTTGGCCCCGTCATCACGGCCCTGCTGATTGCCTCGATCAAAATTTACAGAGAAGAGTATTCCACTTTTATTAAATGAATTTAAACAGAGTCCTTATTCTTGTCCTCTCAAACTGCGACCAGCAGTTTACTTGAACAGAACAACCGACTCTTAAATAATCACTGTATGACAAAGGAAAATATTTACAGACAGCAGAGGCTTGAAACGGCTGCAAAACTGCGTGAGTTGAACATCAACCCCTATTCCAATCAACACACACCACAAAACCTTGCCGCAGACCTTCATGAAAAATTTAAAAGTACCACGCGGGAAGAACTCGAGCCCATGACCGAGGTGTATAGTTTAGCCGGCAGGGTGATCGCGATCCGCAATTTTGGGAAGGCCGGTTTTATGAAGATCAGGGATCGCTCCGGGGAGTTTCAAATATTTCAACAGCAGGGGCTGATGGGAGGGGATGAGAGCGACACAGTGAGAAAACAAGTTGAAGTGGGTGACTTTGTTTATGCCGAAGGCCCCGTCTTTCGCACCAAGACCAACGAACTCTCAATCAGGACGCAGCAATTAAGGATGGTCACCAAGGCCATCGAGCAGCTCCCCGAAAAATATCACGGGTTGACCGATATCGAGGCAAGATACCGCCGCCGTTATGTGGATATGATCGCCAACCCCGAAGTCAAAGAGGTTTTTAAAAAACGTTCTTTAGTCAACTCTTTTATTCGCCGTTACTTTGAGGCCCTCGATTTTCTCGAGGTCGAAACACCCATGATGCACCCGATACCCGGGGGTGCCACGGCGAGACCCTTCGTGACCCACCACAATACCCTCGACATGGACCTTTATCTGCGTATTGCCCCAGAGCTTTATCTTAAAAGGCTCCTCGTGGGCGGGATCGAGCGTGTGTTCGAGATCAACAGAAATTTCAGAAACGAGGGGATCAGCACACAGCATAATCCCGAATTTACCATGCTCGAGTTTTACATGTCCTATGCCACCTACGAAGACCTGATCACCCTGACCGAAGACCTCATCAGCAAACTTGCCGTTGCCATCTGCGGTTCCGACGTAATCACCTATCAGGGTCAGACGATCTCCTTTAAAAAACCATTTGAGCGTCTCACCCTTTTTGAGGCCATAAAAAAATACGTGGGATGTTCTGATGCCGATCTTTCCGATCGCGGTTTTCTGCTGTCAGAGTGTGACAAGAGAAACATTCCTCTTAACTCGCATAAAGCGGAAAACACTACGCGGGCGGACACCATGCAAAAATTGATGCCGAAACGCGTAGAAAAAACCTTCCAAGGTTTTAAAGACCGGGAAAGGTGCGATATTGGGGTGATACAGCTCCTCCTCTTTGAAGAGTGTGTAGAAAAACAGCTGCTCTCCCCCACCTTTATCACGCATTACCCCTCTGCTGTCTCCCCCTTAAGCCGCAGAAACGAACAAGACCCCATGCTCGTTGATCGTTTTGAACTCTTCATCAGCGGGAGGGAGATTGCCAATGCATTCTCCGAACTCAACGATCCTGTTGACCAGCGGCAGCGTTTTTTAAAACAGGTTGCAGAACGTGAGGCAGGGGATGACGAGGCCATGTACTGTGACGACGATTACATCATGGCGCTTGAGTATGGGATGCCGCCCGCTGCAGGCGAGGGGATTGGCATCGACAGACTGGTGATGATTTTAACAGACTCGGCCTCGATACGCGATGTGATCCTGTTTCCTGTTTTAAGAAAGGAAGGTTAAAGGCGGTGCCGTTTTCTTTAAAAATAGCGCTGCGTTTTTTATCCGGTTCGATCCAGTCCCGCCCCTTAAGTTTGTTTTCACTGATATCCATTTTGGGTATATCATTTTCGGTCCTGCTGTTCTTGTTTATCGATACCCTGGTGACGGGGCTTACCGTCAATTTAAGAGAGGCGCTGATTGGCTTTGAGGCCCCGCTGATCCTGGAGGTATCAGCCGATGCCATCGACAAGACAGATGACAGGTTAAAAAGTTTTTTTAAAGAACACCAATTAAAAAATATCAGACACACGGGGACGAGGGAGTTTGAGGGGCTGATCCAGGTTCCGGGTGATCCCCCCACAGGTGTCCGGGCAAGGACGGTTCAGTCTGATTTTTTTTTAAGAGACAAGGGTGGCCTGGAAATCTTTTGGCTCAACGATTACACACAGGAGATCTTTCTCAAAGGGGACAATCTGATCCTTGTGGGAGAAAAACTCTTTGAACGTCTCAAGTTTCTGCCTGGTGACGAAGAGATCATACAACTCACACACCCCTTTGCCGATATAGGTCCGTCAGGTGAGATCGAACCCGTGCAGAGGGAATTTAAAATTGCCGGCATCTTTGCAACGGGTCGTGTCGATTTTGATGACGCCTTTGTCCTGTTAACAGATGACGCAATGACGGGGCTTGCGAGCGACCTGATGGTCAAAAACCGTTTTTTTATTTTCCCCGATGATGTCCAACAGGCTGATGTGATCAAACGCCTCTGGAATAAAAGCAAAGGTGGATCTTTGGCAGCCATGATGACGTGGTACGACAAGAACAAAAATGTGTACAGGGCCATGCAGCTCGAAAAATTAATGTATGCCATCATCTTTGTCTTTGTTCTTATGATATCCTGTTTTAATCTTGCCGGAGTGATATCCATTTTCGAACTCAGCAAGGCCGTCCCATCGGCTGTTTTAAGGGCGATGGGCCTTGGGGCAAGGCCGCTGCGCATGATCTATATTTTTCTGGGTCTGATCATGGGGGGGGCAGGAACGGTTCTGGGAATGGTGACTGGACTTTGTTTGATTACTCTTCTTAAGGTAAATCATTTCAGTCTGCCCAAAGTGTACGGTTTCACCGAACTCCCCCTGACGGTGAGCCCTGCAACTGTTCTGTTTCTGCTGATTGGGACCCCTCTTATTGCGGGGATCGTTTCTTTTTTTCCGACAATCAGGCTCGCAAAAAGGTCTGTTGCAAGGGTACTCTCAGAAGGGTGATATGTATTTTACATCTGGTTTTATTTCTTTTTTAACGCGGAGGTTTCTTTTTCCCAGGGATCGGCAGAACCGGCGTTCTGCGGTTATTTTTATTTCAACCGCAGGTATTTTTTTTGCATCATGTGCTGTGCTGGTTGCGCTGGGCATCCTATCGGGTTATCAGGGGGTCTATCACAAGGCCGTTCTTAATTTTAGCGCCCACCTGATTGTGCTTTGTGACGAAGGACTTTCAAGCAGCAGCCAGGCGGAGTTAAGCCGTTTTCTCGATCACACCGGCATCAAAAACAAATATTCCTTTTATCACTTTTATGAGGCCCTGATGCCCGGAAAAAAAGGGTTTGAGCCTGTCATCTTCAAGGGGCTTGATCCCGATAAAATGAGGGCAGTGTATCCTGTGCAATACAAACTCATCAACCGGGATGCCTCAAATCAGGTCTACATTGGATCCGCTGTCTTGCAAAACCAGCCGGGTATTATGCGCGGCGAAAAATTCAAGTTTCTGATCATGAATAACGATCAGGAAAAGACCGGTTTTAAAAGGATTGCCGTCGATGGGAGTTTTGAGAGTGGCTATTACGATTTTGACTCACGGTTTATCTTTGTCCCGTTAAAGATGCTTCACGAGATTTTTTTAAGGCCCCCGCTGGTGAGTGGCGTTGAGATTCGGTTGGAGGATTTGGGTCACATGCACCAGTTAAAGCAGGAGATTATACAAAAATTTCCTGATCAGTTTGATATT
Source organism: Deltaproteobacteria bacterium (assembly GCA_015228875.1). Taxonomy (GTDB): domain Bacteria; phylum UBA10199; class UBA10199; order UBA10199; family JADGCS01; genus JADGCS01. The sequence continues at coordinate 27,581 of JADGCS010000024.1, forward strand.
CTGACGTGGGATGAGCTTAACGACAGTCTGTTCAAGGCCCTTAAACTGGAGCGCACCGTTGTTTTTTCAGTTTCTTTTTTAATTTTGATGATTGCCTGTCTCAATATCTTTGGGTTTAATTTCTTGTTCTTTATCGAGCGCAGGCGTGAGTTTCTGGTCCTCTCGGCGCTTGGCGCGGGGCTGGCTACTTTGCGAAGGCTGCTCACCAGCATGAGCCTTTTTTTGGGAGGTCTCGCGGCAGTAAGCGGCGCTGCCCTTGGGTTTGTGATCCTGGTCGTGCTGTCCCATGGCAGGGGTTTAAAACTTGATCCTTCCGTCTATTTTGTGGACAGGGTGCCGGTTCACTACAATTATATCTGGTTTGTGTTTTTTGTGGCAGGCGCTGTGGCCCTCTGTTACATCACCAGTTTCCTTGCAGGCAGGGTTGTTTTAAAGAGGTACATGACAGGGAGTCTGCTGTGACTTTAGAAGGCAGGCTTTTAAAAGTCCTTGATTGATTTTTTTTTCTTATCAATAATAGACATGACGCCTGTGTCATTGCGAGCGATGCGTGGCGGCTCATTAAAAACATATGAAGATTGATCTCACCACATTTTCCCCCAATCAGGTTTACCACATCATGACCCAGACGATTGTGCCAAGGCCTATTGCTTGGGTCTTGAGTGACAACGGTAACGGGAAATTTAACCTTGCCCCGTTTTCTTACTTTAATGGCGTGTGTTCTGATCCCCCCCTTGTCATGATATCCGTGGGGCACAAAGAAGACGGCTCGCGTAAGGATACATGGAAAAATATAGACGAGCGCGAGGATTTTATTCTGCATATCCCGCCGTGTGAACTTGCGGGTGCGGTCACAACCACGGCAACAGCGCTCCCTTATGGAGAGTCCGAGATTGAACTTGCTTCAATGAGTACAACGGTGGTCGAGGGTTGGAGACTGCCGAGGCTTGTGGGTCCAAAGGTGGCTTTTTACTGTAAAAAATATTCCATTACGGAGATTGGCGGGGCGAGGCAGGGACTGATCCTGGGGCGTCTCTTGAGCGTCTGGGTTGATGATGCGGCTGCCAAGCAGAATGGTTGCCGATGGACCATCGATGCGGGGGCCATCGATCCTTTGGCGCGGCTTGGGGGGCAGGGGTATGTGGCTCTGGGAAAAAAATTCGAGGTTGAGCGCCCAAAATAATCAAAATTGGTGTTCCCTCAAATGCCGAGGCTGCTGATGGAGGACCTGTCAACGCCTGGGGTTCGTAATAAAAAATTATGGATACTGCAAAAAAAACACTCATACTTTCCTTTGGTATTTTGTGCGGCGTGATCTTGACCTTGTGTGTTGTGTATTCTCGCCCATCGGTTTTGTCTTCTTCACCTGACGTAGCAAACGATCAGACGGGGAGCACAGCCCCCGTCCCCGAACACCGGCGTGTTGTGACCACAACAAATGAATCATCAGGTATTATCAATGTTGTTAAAAAAACAAAAGATGCCGTGGTGAGTGTGATTGTGACCAAGGACCTGCCTGTGGTAGAACGTTATCTGGTCAATCCCTTTGGCCCCTTTTCGAGGGGGTTTGGGATACCCTATTATCGCCAGCGCGGGTACGAAAAAAAAGAGGTGGGTGGGGGCACGGGGTTTATTGTTTCAGACGATGGTTATATACTCACCAACCGTCATGTGGTTCTTGATGACGAGGCAGACTACACGGTTCTTTTAAACAATGAAAAAAAATTGCAGGCAAAGGTTTTGGCGCGGGACTTTTACAACGACATCGCGGTGATTAAAATTGAGGCTGGTGATTATACCGTCATCGAACTGGGGGACAGCGATCAGATCGAGGTGGGGCAGACGGTGATTGCCATTGGCAATGCACTGGGTGAATTTAGAAACACGGTCTCGTCGGGGATTGTCTCTGGCCTTTCCAGAAAGATCGAGGCAGGTGGTGCGGGGTACAGTGAACAATTGACCGGCCTTGTCCAGACAGATGCCTCGATCAATCCGGGTAATTCCGGTGGACCCTTGCTCGACATCTCGGGCAAGGCGATCGGGATCAACACGGCCATTGTCTCCAATGCCCAAAATATAGGCTTTGCAACGCCGATCAACCTTGCCAGAATTGTTTACGAAAGCGTTAAAAAACACGGCCGTATTGTCAGACCATGGCTTGGGATACAGTACATCCCCGTCACAGAGGCCTTTGCAAAGGGCAACAACATCTCTGTTGATTATGGGGCCCTTGTCTGGGGTGACCAGGCGGGATATTACCAGCGTTCTTATGCGGTCATCCCCAACTCGCCTGCGGACAAGGCGGGGATCAGGCAGGGGGATATCATTCTCAAGATCAACGGGATCAAGGTGGAAGAGGCAAACCCGCTTGCAAATATTGTCGGGCAATACATGCCGGGTGATGTTGTGTCACTCCTCATTCTGCGGGAAGATAAGGAAGAAACTCTCAAGGTTGAGCTTGGTGAAATGAAAAGCCAGTATGTGGGAGAAGAATAACTGGCAAAAAAAATGCCCGCCGCTAAAGAGGGGAGCGGCGGGTCTTGGGGGGGGTAGGGGAGACTAATTGATTTTGACTTCTCTGGGTTTTGCGGCCTCTTTTTTTCCGACCTTTATTTTTAAAACACCGTCTTTGTTTTCTGCGTTTATTTTTTCGACATCTGCGAGTTCAGGCAGACTGAAAGACCTTGTAAAACTCCCGTATTCGCGCTCTATGCGGTGGAAGTTTTTTTGTTTGTCTTCGCAGCAGCTCTTTTTTTCGCCCCTGATGGTCAGGGCGTTGTTTTCTATTTTAACGTGAATGTCTTCTGTTTTGAGTCCGGGGATCTCCACGTCAAAAGTATAGCTTTCGTTATCCTCGCTGATATCCACAGCGGGGAGCCATGCCGATGACAAGGATTTGCTGTCACCAAGCCTTGAGTTGAAAACCCTGCCGATGTCTTCCTGCAGACTTGTTAATGTTTCAAAAGGATCCCATCTTGTTAGGTACATAGTTCCTCCTATAAGAAATAATTGTTTAAAGACAAACACAACCTCTTTGTGTGCCGGTTTGTCTCCTTTCACCACAAAAGATAATCTGCATCATCTCACTGTCAAGGGAGCCCTTAAAATTTTATCGGTTGAAGAAAAAACAGTGACCATGTAGGGGCCTAGGCTGGTATTTTCACAAAAAGGATTAAACAAGGATATGATATGTCACATGTAAAAAATTTTATAAAAAAACATTATCAGAGTTTTAATGCGGCGACGCTTGTCAGTGCTGCAGAGGCTTACGACACGCACCTTAAAAAGGGTGGCAAGATGATGATCACGCTCGCAGGCGCGATGAGTACAGCACAACTTGGCATCAGCCTTGCCGAGATGATCCGCCGCGACAAAGTACAGATCATCACCTGCACCGGGGCCAATCTCGAAGAAGACCTCATGAATCTCGTGGCACACAACAGTTACAAGAAAGTGCCCCACTACAGAGACCTCTCTCCCGAGGATGAAAAGAAACTTCTGGAGCAGGGGTACAACCGTGTCACCGATACCTGCATTCCCGAGGATGAGGCATTTAGAAAACTACAGAAACATGTGTATGCCCATTGGAAGGCGGCGCAGACGGCGAACGAAAGTTTTTTTCCGCACCAGTTTATGTATAAAATGCTGCTCTCTGGCGAGTTGAAAAAATATTACGAGATCGACCCCAAAAATTCGTGGATGCTGGCTGCCGCGCAAAAAAATATACCTATTGTTGTCCCCGGGTGGGAGGACTCCACCATGGCAAACATCTTTGCGAGCTACTGCATCAAGGGAGAGCTCCATTCACGCGTGGTCAAGTCCGGTATCGACTACATGGTCTGGCTTGCCGGCTGGTATCAAGAAAATTGCGCATCTCCTGGCGTTGGTTTTTTTCAGATCGGCGGTGGGATTGCGGGTGATTTTCCCATCTGTGTGGTGCCGATGCTGTATCAAGATATGGAACTGCACGACATTCCCTGTTGGAGCTATTTCTGCCAGATCTCCGATTCCACCACAAGTTACGGTTCGTATTCGGGTGCTGTCCCCAACGAAAAAATCACATGGGGCAAGCTTGAGGTTGACACCCCAAAGTTTGTGATCGAGTCCGACGCCACCATCGTGGCCCCCTTGATCTTTGCGTATCTTTTGGATTGGTGAGGGGAGGACGGTCTTCTGCACCCCCGTCAGATTGGAAAGCTTCTGGACGACGCAGCCCATGAGTCTGCGCTTTGAAATAATAAAGCAGGCCCTGATTAAAAAATCTTTTTGTACAGCGCAGAGAGACTCTTGATGAGCCCCAAGGGGGAGCGGAGTCTGTAAATGTTGTTGGCAATAAAAGACGGTGACAGGAAAAATCTGCGGTTTGCCCTGCGGATCTCCTTTTCCATTTGTTCCTTCGAGATATGCGGAAGCGAGATCGTGGTCTCTTTTTGAACATCTATAGGGTAGTAGTCACCCTTGACAAAATAACCCTTTTCCTTGGAGAGTGTGTAATAGTCCGTGCCCGGAAAGGGGTTGCAGAGGCTGAACATGATCGAATCGGGTTTGAGCGCTATCACACCATCGATTGTTTTTCTTATGGTCTCGATGGTCTCTCTTTCGCTGGCACCGAGGAGGATATTGAGTTTGGCAAAGATGCCCTCCTTCTTTAGAAGTTGGGTGGCCGATTGGATGGTCTCGACCCTGATGTTTTTTTTGATGTCGTCAAGGATAGACTGGTCGAGAGATTCCACGCCGATGTCTACATACTCGCAGCCCGCCTTGGCCATCTGATGGACCAGCGCTTCATCAAGGCTGTCCGCCCTTGCCAGACAACCCCACGATAAATTGAGCCCCTCAAGGCCGTGGCAGATTTCCAAGACCCTTTTTTTGTTGATGGTAAATTCGTCATCGATAAAAGAGATGTGAGTGAAGCCGCTTTTTTTTAAGGTGCGCAGCTCCTTGAGGACATTTTGTGGGCTCCGTACACGGTACGGCGGTTTTTTGTTGTGTGTCTTTTTGTATTCGATCTCTGTGGCAAAGCTTAAAGAGTTGGGGACACAGAAAGAGCAGGGGTAGGGACATCCTCTGCTTGTGAGGACTACTGTAAACCGTTTGACGGGCGTTTTAAACTTTGGGTTAAAGTACCCCCCGTCGTCAATAAGGTGCCTTGCGGGAAACGGGATTGTGTCCAAATCTTTGATAGGTTCGGTAGCGGGATTAGCAACAACCTTGCCAGCCCTTAAATACGAGACGTTGGCGGCCTTTTCGGGTGTGTTGATGTGATCGATAAGGTCTGCGAGTGCAAAGTCCGGTTCTCCCCTCACACAGAAGATATCGGGCGCGATGATGTATTTTGAGTCATGACTGGTGGGGGCAGGGCCTATAAACACGATCTTTGCGCGGGGCTTCTGTCTCTTGATCCTGCTCACGGCGTTCATGTCTGTGTCGTAGGACAGGTTGACCGCGTAGATGATGTAAACATCGGAGGTGTCGTGTTCTAAAAAGGCCACGAATTTGTGCTCGCCCCATTTTTTTAACGGTGTGTTGATGTAACGCACCCTGTGACCTCTCTGTTCAAGCACGGCAGCCGCTGTCAGTAAAAAAATATTGGGCATTGCGTACAGGCCGTAGGTGCAGCCAAAAACGCGTTCGGGGATGCGCGAGTCTTTTGAGGGGGGCGGGTCTATAAAGGTGATGATCATTTTATTTGTTTATGCGGGTGAGGCTGATCGTTTGCTCCCACGACGTTTAAATGCCTGCGCACACCCTTTGTATAGATGTATCTGGTGGCCGGCGCGGGCAGGAGTCTCAATAAGAGTCTCAGACATGGGTGGAGGAGATACAATCCCAGACCGTGCAGTCTTAAGTTGCAAAAGACATAAAGGCGAAACTCGGACAGGGCCTTTTTAAGGCCCCTGCGTTTAAAGAATGCGTCCGTCACCCGCAGGCTGTAGAGGGGGGTGTCGAGGTTTGCCATCTCGATGTTTTGAGAGAGGGCCTTAAACCAGAGGCAGAGGTCTTCGTTGTAGTCAACCAGATCGTATTTTTGTATCCTGGAAAACACCGCCTTTCTAAAGCACACCGTGGGGTGTGCAAAGGGCGAGGCCTTTTTGATGTACCCGCTGATGGCAGCAGTGTCGCGGGGGTAGGTTCTTGTCATGATCTGGTTCCCCGCAGAGTCAATCTCGTAGATCGCTGTGCCGAGGATCATGATCTGCGGGTTTAAATCCAGGTAGGCTACCTGTGTTTGAATTCTCTCAACGGTAGAGAGGTCGTCGCTGTCCATCCTAAAAATGTATTCTTCGTCGCCGAGTGCCGCGATGAGTTTGTTTAATGACGCGGCAAGGCCGCTATTACTGTCGTTGCGGACAATAAGGTGCAGGGACTCTGTGTGCTTTGCAATGACGTCTTCGATGTGATGAGAAACGGGCCCGTCAACGGCAAGGTAAACACGGATATTGGCAAACCCGTAGCTTTGGTCAAAGATCGACTGCAGTGCCGCATCAAACCAATCGGCACGGTCGTTGTTGTAGACGCACATGAGTACGGCAACGGGTTTTGGTTTGTCAGGGTTCATTTGGCACGTCTATACGATAAGGTTTATTTTCCATCAACTCACATTTAAGGATGCTTTTTCCCCACGCCCAAGTTTCCTTTTTCACGCCCCTAGTCCGGGCCTTCTGTTGGGGTACAGCACGCCGTTTTTAACCGTGATGATGTCCCGATAGGGGTCGTCCTTTATATCAAGAAAACTGTCGAGATCGGCATAATGCACGTTGGGGCGGGCAAGGGCAAAGTGGAGCCCTGCGGCTATGGCGAGGGAGGATTCGTCCATGCAGCCGATCATCACCTCCACCCCCGCTGCCTTGGCGACAGCGTTGATGTTGAGGGCCTCGGTAATCCCGCCGACCTTCATGAGTTTGATGTTGATCATGTCGGTAAGATCTTTTTTGGTGAGTCGAAAGACATCCTTGAGATTTTTGATGGCCTCATCTGCCATGATGGGGATGCGCACGTTGCGGGTGACACGACCGAGCAGATTTTCGTTGAGGACAGAGGTGGGCTGTTCGATGAGTTCTATTTTGGTCTTGCACGTCTTGTTAAAAAAATAAATGGCTTCGCTGGAATTGTAACCCTGATTGGCATCAAACCTGATCTCGATCTTTGGACCCAGTGCCCGGCGCACCGCACGGACCCGCTTGATGTCGTCTTCGACACTTTGACCGCCCTTGATTTTGAGGGCCTTAAAACCCTGTCTTGCAAGGTGCCAGGCCTTTGAAACTGTCTCGTGCAGGGGCATGATCCCGATTGTTACACTGGTCTTGATGCAGTGTCTGTAACCACCCAGGTATTTGTAGAGCGGGACACCAGCCTGTTTGGCCATGAGATCGTAAAGCAGCATGTCCGCGAGGGCAAGGGCCGAGGGCTGCTGACGAAGACGTTTTTTTAATTTTTCCTGCAGGGCAATGTATGTGAAAGGGTCGCTGTCTTTTAACAGGGGTTCGATGACATTGTGAAAGGCCTTCTCAACCGTCTCCGGTGTTTCTTTGGTGACGGCAAAGTCAGGTGCAGAGCAGGCAAGCCCGGTGATGCCTGATGCAGTCTGTGCGCTGACAAAGACATTCACGCAGCGGTCAATGGTTTCGTAGGCGATGGTGTAGGGTTCTGTGAGCGTGAATTCCTGTCGCCATATGTCGAGTTTTTTTATTTTCATGAAGAATCATCCTGGATGCGCAGTTGAAGAGTACAGGGCGACAGGAGATACGGGATTTAATTGGTTTCTGCGCGACTTCCCGTGCTTCACCTGCTCGTTGCGCAACTCTGACTCTCCGAACCCAATTAAATCCCGTATCTCCTGTCGCTTAGGGCGTTTTATTTGCGTTCTTATAATCATCAGTAGCGTTTTTGAAAAAGGTCGTGGATCTCGCTCTTGGTGACCTCTTCGACAAACTGGACCAGGTGCGAGATGATAATCTCCCATATCTTGTTGCCTTTTTTTGCTGAGGCCTTTTGAGGGTTGCCCATCACCCCGGTGCGGGAAAGCCTTTTGGTACGCACATACCAGGGGACACCGTGGGATGAAAAATTCATGTAGGAACTGGCAAAATTGAGGGTGTTGTCTCTGGCCTTTTGTATTTTGACCAGCTCCGGTCTCAAGGCAAGTGTGGTGCTGGTTTCTATCTCTCCCGCATGAATATCGTTTGGTGTTTCGATAAGACCGCCGACATCGGCATCACTGGTTTCTCCGCTTTCGATACAGACAAAAATGTGGGCATCGCGGTTGATCATTTGTGCAGCGTAGTTAAGGGTGGGGCCGTTGTCCCCATGACCGTTGAGCAGGATGAGTTTTTTTATACCGTGCCGTGCGAGGTTGATGCCGATATCGTACACATAAAGGCCTAAGGCATTGTTGGTCACACTTAGAGTTCCCCTGAAATCTTCGTGGTGGTAAGAAACCCCGTAAGGGATGGCGGGCAGGACAAAAGGCCTGGGACTGGAACAGATCTCGGCGACCCTTTGTGCGAGGTATTTGATATCGTAGTAGTCAACATCGACGGGCAGGTGAGTCCCATGCTGTTCGATAGAACCGCAGGGGAGTATCGCCGTATCCACTTTTTTAAGGCGCGCGTCAATTTCCTCCCACGTCATGGCCTCCCACATGAATTTTTCGGAGCCATCCTGTGTGTGAATGGCTGATTTGTCGTGGGTCTTGATGATGTTAAACACATAAGGCTGATTGATAAACCCCGATTCAAGGATGTCGGTTTCTTCCCATTTGTTCTGCTTTCGCACTACGGCCCCTTTGGCGTACTGGGAGAGAAGTGTCAGGAGCTCTTCGCGGATGTCTTCGGGGATCTCGGTGATCAGGCTGTGTTCCCTGTCAAACCTGAGTTTCATGATCTGCGGGTTTTCTTTTGCAAGACGTTTGACCTGTTCTGTTGCCTGTAAAAGATTCTTTTCGTGCAACAGATAATAAAGATGAGAGGCCTCGGCGCTCATTTGTTTTACAGAATGACTGGAGAGCTTGGATAAAAGATGGGTGATCTGGTTTTGATCGTAACCGCAGAGGGCCGGGTCGTGGCCAAGCGCCTTGAGCATCCCGACAATCCTGCGGCATTTTTCGCAGTCACCGCAGGGGAGGATGCGCCCGTCTTTTTCGTGGGCCGAATGGCACGACACCTGCAGCGCAAGCAGGTTGGGATAGCGCCTTGTTAAAATATCCTGAATGAGCAGCTCGGAGGTTGGACGCAGGATGGAGAACTGATTGAGCATCCATCCTTTTTTAAAATAATAACGGGTGAGGGTGTTGTCGAAATAGCGGCTCTGGTCATAGACCGCGTTGTAATGAGTGATCCCTTTAAAATTGCTTTTTTGTGTAGAGTCGTATTCGTCACCAATGAGGATACGGCCGGCATTTCGGGCAAAGGCAAGTGGCAGCGCCCCAAAAATAAAGACCGCGACTGTCCAGAGCCTGATGGGGTAGATGTCGGCGCTCACGCGACTAAAATCGGCCCGGATAAAGGGCATGAGCCTTACAAACCAGGCGAAAATCCGGTCACTGTTGCACCAGACACGCACAGTATTGGCGTCGTGTTCTTTAAAATAACGGTAGGTGTTAAGGGCCGTGAACCAGTGTTTGCCGGATTCATTTATAAAGACGGGGTGCACGGTTTTTTTAAGTTCTTTGATCAGACCGTAAGTGAGCAGGCTGTCCTTGCCGCCGCTGCTCAAGATGATGTAATCATCTTTTTTGTGTTCGTGGCGGCTTGATTTTGAGAGTGTGTCTGTTTTTTTCTGTTGCTTAAAATTTATTTTGGCGCGGGTGTACTGCGGTTTTTTTTGGACAACAAAATTTTTAAAATCCTGATTGAGGAAAGGGTTGTCAAACAGAAACTTGTTGACATAAATTTCCCGCGAGGTGTTTTCGATCATGTCGTGGATGAAGCGTTTGTCTGTATCGTCAAAGACACCTTCGAGTATAATTTCTTTGCAGAAAAGGCCGTAATTAAGCGCCACCTGCAGCCCTATCATGGTCGCGAGATTGAGGCTTTGCAGGTCTTCCGGGTTAAACACGGGTTCGTCATATTTGTAGACGAGTTCGTTTAAGTGTGTTTCCCCGCTTAAGGTGATGATCTTGTAGGGGGTGGTGAGTTTGTTCTGCTCGAGTTTGACAGGACCCACATGGAGCTGTTTAAACACAACAAGTGATTCGAGACTGTTTTTGTTTTGTGACGGGTTCATTTTTTGGCAAGGTTTTTAATAAGGGTTATGAGCGGGTTGATGTCTTCCCACAGGACATCAAAGGCAGGGATGTTGTGTTGTGTTTCGATCTGTTTTTTGAGAGCGGGGAGATCGTTTTTTACCATGCCTTCGTGGTTGAGGGTGACGGCAATCACTTTGGCCTTTGAGATCATTTCAAGAGCTGCAATCTGTGTGTGGAGATCCTGAATGGGGTATCCGGGAAAACCATCGTACTCTTTTCGTTTTGGGGCATGCTGCAGGATGATGTATTCTGGTCTGGCAGCCGCGAGGATCTCATAGCCGCCGGGATAAGCAGGATTCATGAGGCTTCCCTGACCCTCGATAAGAATGCAATCGGGTTTTTGCTCGCACCAGGCTTGATAGACTATATTTTCGATTTCGCCGGTCATAAAATCGCTGATCAGCGCGTCAACAAGGATGGTGTATTTTACGCCCTGCAGCCACGCGGTCTGGCCTGTGCCAATCATGATGGCCTTGATGTTTTGTGCGTTAAGGGCCTGTGTCAGTTTGACAGTTGTTGTGCGTTTGCCGATCGCGGAGTCTGTGCCGAGGACGGCAATTTTTGGGCACCGGACTTTTTCGATGTCCCCCGTAAAAAAATGAAGTGTGCTGCTTGGCTTTGGTTTGCGGATGTCGCGGATGATGGCATGATGCTCTGATGCGAGTCGTGAGAGGTCGGGGTCCTCTGAGAGGAGGTCATGCAGCCCGCAGTCGACGTTAAGCCCGTGACAGAGGGCGGTGATGACTGCTTCTCGGGCATATGCGGGCAGACGGCCGCCGTCGGGGGCGAGGCCGATCACCAGATGGGTGGGTTTTTCTGCGGCATTTTTAATGGCCGAGACAACGGAGTCGTACACAGGGACGTTGCCAGGGGTATCGTCGAGAATCTTCAGGGCATCCTGACCTGCGTAGCGGCTGTCAACAACAGACAACACTTTGTAACGTGAGGTGTGGCGTGCCAGACCGTGCGCTGTTTTGCCGTTGGGGGTATTAAAAGCGCCTTCGCAGTAGACAATGGCACGGCCTTCATGTTCGTGATTCATAGGGTGCTCTCCCGTTTGAGGCCCTTGAGGTTATTTTCTGCCGGTGAGAACAGCAACATAACGGTCTGGTTCAAGGGGCGTCTTTTGGTGAAGATCTAAAAGGGCGGCAAGGCCGACGGTGGAGGCCGGCAGGACGTGCAGGCCCTCTTTTATTTTTAATTTTTTTGTGTACATCATCATGGTCTCGTCACTGATGTCGTAAGCTGATCCATTGGAATTTTTAAGGGCATACAGGGCCTCGTCCCCGTCAAAGCTGTGCCAGTTGATCAGGGGTTCGTTGATTCTGTTTTCTGTGATTTTTGTCTGGTCGAGGTCCATACAGGTGAGGTAACCCTTTTGGTACGAATAAACGATGGGGTTTTTTTTGTAGGATGAGGCTGCGATCATCCTGGGTATGCGCGAGGTCTTGCCGCGTTTGTACAGACTGGCGAAACCACGGTAAATGCCGGCAAACATCGTGCCGTTGGAGACCGGCGCCGCTATGATTTTTGGGGCGTCTCTTAAGGTGTCGTAAATTTCGTGGGCGATTTGTGCGTAGGTCATGAGCTGTTGGGATGTATTGAGACCGCCGGGGTTGGCGTCGTACCATCCGTATTTGCTGGCCTGCACGGCAGAGTAACGCACGGCGTCCTCGTAGGTCCCCTTGACTTTTTCGATGATGGCACCCGCTTTTTCCATCTCGCCCAGGCGCAGTGTGTGAAAGGTCTCGGGGATAAAAATATAACACTTAAGGCCGGCGAGATTGGCGGCAAGTGCGACAGCGGCGCCATAGTTGCCACAGGTTGAGCAGGCAATGGTGTCATAGTCGCGCCTGACGGCATCGAGACACTGCGCAAAGGCGATGCGATCCTTTTGTGTCCCCGTGGGATTTGAACCCTCGAATTTAATATAGAGCTGTCTTAAGCCTGTTTCTCTCTCGAGGTTGCGTGCACGCAGGAGTGTTGTGTCGCCGATGTCGAGGTCGATGATGTCCTCGTAGGACTCGATACGATCGACGAGTGAAAGGGTTTTGTCCTTGACGAACCTGCTGAGTTGAAAGGACTCGTTGGATACCGCATTATCAAGGCTTGTAGCGCCATCGAGCAGGGGATGAATGGAGCTTTCCTGATGGGCTGTGAGGGCTGAAAGATGGTTTGTCTCCGGGTTTGCAGCGTGGTCTGCCTCTGTATTTGCAGCACTATCCGCTTCATGACTCACGTCCTGACATGTGGTGGTCTGTTGCACTTTTGGCCCCTTGTTGAAAGGTTGTCTTTGCGATTGATTCTAATCAAAATTAATATTTTGACAATAGATATATTGAGACAGGTTGCAGTTTTTTTGATTGGTTTTTTTATTTTTGAGTTTTAAGAGAATCCGGTTATATGAGGCCCCTAGGTGAGATACGAGAAGCGCTGGTTTTGTTACGGGAGAAAAAAATGAAAAACAAGTCATGGTTTATTTGTCCGGTTGTTTTTTGGTTATTGTTTTTTGCCCCGTCCTTGGTCCGCGCAGAAGAGCCCGCGCCGCCTGCCCTTAAGACCGGCGAGATGAGCATTGCCCCCGAATTTTATGATGTGTGGGAAGATATAGACGGGGATATCGATCTCTTTGAAAAAAAAGTCTCAGAACTCGATAAAACCCAGATCACCAAAGAGGCGATGAAGCAGCTTGATGACCTCTACACGGGGCATCAGGCTGAGTACACCAAGAAAAAGAGACTCTCCAGTTGGTCTCGGTCGCAGACCATGGGGTTTTATGACGAACTCAAACCTTTTTTTGAAGAGATCGATCGGGTCAAAAAGGGCCAGTCCGATTACATCAAAAACGCTGATAATCTTGTCAAGGAAATCACCGAAAAAAAGGCAATCCTTGAGCAGTACAAAAAATCCATTGAGTCCGATTCGTTTGATTCCGCCCAGAGACAGGGGGTGTCCGATTACATCAAAAAACTACACGATCTGATCCTCAGGGCAAAAAAGAGCAAGTACGAATACACAAAAAATCAGCGCCGCTACAGGGACCTGTTGACAAACAGTCACGCCCTCGAAAAATCCCTTAACGATGACATCTCCTATTTCAAGTCGGTGCATTTTAAAAAGACACACGCGTCTTTTTACGAGCCAGGGTTTTATTCACTGATCAATAAACAATTGATTGTGGAGTCTGTCGATATCTGGAGGCTTTCGTTAAAACCCAACTGGGACAGACTGCAGAACAGATATTATGAATACGGCTGGTTTGTCGTGGCCCTTGTTGCCCTGTGGCTCCTTGTCAGAAGGACACAGAGGCTCATTGGCAATCATCTCTTAAAACAGCCTTTTGGGCTGTCTGCTTTGGTGATGATGATCTTTGCGGGTCTTTATTTTACCAATGTTCCCAATGTGGTTGTTATCCCGTACTGGATCGTTCTTTATTTTCTCCTGTACAGGTTTATCAGGGGACTTGTTAAAGATGCTGCTTATCTTGTCGAGGTGCTGACCTTGTTCGGGATTTACGCTTTTTTTGAAACCGTGGAGGCCCTTGGTCTGCCCGTTGTCTTGTACCGCCTGTGTCTCACTGTGGTCAGTCTGGCATTGGTCCTGTTTGTGTATCTGGTGGGCAGCAAAAACAGGAGGCTCAAAGGGGCCAAAGGGGTTCTTAATTCGGTGCTTGTGCTTTTTTTTATCGGTATTACTGTTCTGGAGATTATTGGTTTTCATCTCCTGTCGGTGCTGTTTTTTCAGGGCACGATCAAGACCGCGGTCCTGGTTTTTGCCTTGTGGAACCTGCGTGCCTATTTTATCGAGATTATCCCCGTCCTCTTGCAGCTTGAGGCTTTCCAGCAGATCAAAATCATCAGCAATAATTTTGATTTCATCTACAAAAAACTGCGGTTCTTTTTTCATTTGTTTCTGGTCTTTTTTTTGATTGTGTCTCTCCTGCAGGTCTGGGGGGTCTTTCACGACTTTCATGACGCCTGCCAGGGTGTTTTGTCCTTTGGTTTTACCCTGGAAAGTTTTCCTTTAACCGTGGGCAGGCTGCTTGCTGCCTTCGTTCTCATCTACGCTGCAGATTTTCTGTCTTATTCCATCCAGCGTGTTCTCTCCGACGAAATTTATCCCCATAAAAACATCACCCCCGGGACAGGAAAATCCATCAACACCCTTATTTCTTATGCCATATGGATTATTGTTTTTGTGTTTGTGATGATGGGTTTTGGTTTTGACCTTGGCAAACTGACCATCATCGCCGGTGCCCTCTCGGTTGGTATTGGGTTTGGGCTGCAGAACATTGTCAACAATTTCATCTCCGGCCTGATCCTGCTCTTTGAGAGGCCCATCAAGGTGGGTGATCTGCTCGATATCGATGGCGGTTGGGGTGTTGTTGAAAAAGTGGGCTTGCGATCAACCATCATCAGCACTTTTGCGCGCACACATGTGATTATCCCCAACTCGGAGTTTGTCACCCAGAAGGTGACCAATCTCACACTCTCGGATACCGATTACCGCGTGAAGTTTTCTGTGGGGGTCGCGTATGGGAGCGACACGGCGCTTGTCAAAGAGACGCTTCTCGGGGTCGTCAAAAAACACCCGATGGTCGAGGCCGAGCCAGAGCCGCTGGTCTTTTTGACAGCCTTTGGTGAAAGCTCCCTTGATTTTGAAATCCTTACATGGACAAAAGACGTGCTTAACAAACAAACCATTATGAGCGATCTTTTGTTGGAGATTGACAGGGAGTTCAGGCAAAAGAATATCGAGGTTCCTTTTCCCCAGCGTGACCTGCACGTGAGGTCGGTTGACGCGTCGGTTGTTGCGTCCATTAAAAAGATGTGACGGGGGGGCGCGGGGTTTTAGAAGGTGTTTTTTTATATTGTATTTTATATTGTATTTTAAATATAATTTTAAATATATTTGACAACTGTATATTCAATTGTTTAAAATGAACCATGCTGACCACCATTCAAATCAGCAAGGCCGAAGATCGTTTTATTACAAGGCTCAAAAAGCTGCTGGGGCTTTCCTCGAAAAAGGCTGTTGTCATGGCGGGGGTCCAAAATCTTTGGCTGGAGCATCTTAAACAAACAAAGGCGCAAAGGCTTCAAAAGGCGGCTCTTTCGGTTCAAAAAGAATCTGCGGAGGTTCATCACGAATTTTCAAGCAAGGCTTTTGGCCTGACACACTGGGATGAAGATTAAACGCTGGGGTATTTACCTCGTCAATTTAGATCCAAACATCGGGACAAAACCCGGCAAGGTGCGCCCCGCCGTGGTTGTCCAAAGTGACATCGTCAACGACACCCACCATCCCTCGACGGTCATTCTTCCCATTTCAAGCAAAACAAGAAACAAAGATCAATTCCCGCTGCGGGTTTTTATCGAACAAACCGAATCCGGTCTTGAAAAAGACTCGGTGATTCTTGTGGATCAAATCCTTGCATGGGACAACAGGCGGTTTATAAAACAGATCGGCATGTTATCCCGTCAAAAATCACAGCAACTTGAGTCCGCGATCAGGGATTTTTTTGAGTTGTAATGCGTGATGTTGCCAAAGGCTCATATCTATGCGCGATGCCATAAATCTTTGCTGAAAAAACAGACATCGTCATCCGGAGCAAAGAGATTGCCGCGAAGCTTTTGCTCCTCGCAATGACTGCGTTATCATCGCGAGCGCGGCGTGGCGATCCCACTGACGCAGATTGCTTTCATTATTCGCAATGATTGATGTCGCTCGGTATAACTTAAGACTATCACGCAAAGTGATAATGCTTGCGGACGGGCTGTTTGATATCCCAGACGCATTTCATTCCCTTGGGAAACACAACCAGATCGCCCTTGCCAAAGCTGACCGGGGCGCCACCCTTGGGGGTGACGGTGACTGCGCCATCGAGAAAATAGCAGGTTTCTTCTGAGTCGTACGACCAATCGAATGTTGAAATCTCTTTTTCCCAGATGGGCCAGCCTTTGATGCCTTTTTCTTTAAGTTCACCCTCGGTGGGCTTTTTTACTTTGATTTCGAGTGCCATAATCTGCTCCTTTTACTAAAGGGCACCTCTAAAAATCCTGCGTAAACCCCCTCTTGAAAAGAGGGGGCAGGGGGAGTTAAGAAATTCAGGTGTTTCCTAACAACTCCCCCAGCCCCCTCTTGCTAAGAGGGGGTTTTTAGCGGTGCCTAAAGACGGTATGCCTCGTATGACAGGATGATTGATAACGCAAGCGTTGTGATTTTGGCCGTTACTTTTTTTTAAGCAGTTTTTCCAGGTCTGCAAAAGGCTTGTATGTGGAGGTCTCGGTCTTGGCATCTTCGATGGTGTCGGCCTCTTTAAGCCATGCAGCGTCCGCGTGCGAAGAATGCTCGTTTTCGTGACAATAGATGCACAACAGTTCCCAGTTGCTCCCATCGTTGGGGTTGTTGTCGTGGTTGTGATCCTTGTGATGCACGGTGAGTTCGCGCAGTTGTTTGCCCTCGAACTCCCTTCCACAATGGCCACAGCAGTGCGGATAAAGTTTGAGGGCCCTCTCGCGATAGCCCCTGATTTTTTTTTCGTGGTCCTGCCAAAATTTTGCCGACAAAGCGCCTTGTGTTTTATCAGATGACATGTGAGCTCCGTATTGATTGATGCGCCGGATTATATTTTTAAGGCTTCAAAAAATCAATCCGCGGGTTTTTTATTCATGGGGATTGTTTCTGTGTAGAGGGGGACCTTTGGTTCTGGCCTTTCCTGCGCCTGTCTTGGTTGAAGACTTTGTTGCAATCTCTCGATCTCGGGGGTGTTGGGGGCTGGGGTCCCTTCTGATTGTATGGGGTATTCCGAGACAACCCTTTTTTCTGCATCGCCGTCGCAGTTGGTGTCGAAGAACAGCACGCTCCTTGCCATGGCCCCGTCAACAGTGGCAATGCAGGTCATGTTGCATGTGCCGTCTACAAATGAGTTCATGGAGTAGTTCGTATTTTTTGATGGTGATGCGATTGCTGATCCCATCCCCATCAGTATCAACAGCGGTTACATCAAAATCAACCTGACCGCTTTCGTTTGTTATGGTGTGTTTTCCGGGATTGACCCAGAGTTCATCACGGTTGCCAACGAGATCGCTCACGAGTATGTGGGGGAGTTTGTTTGGTTCTGTCATAAATTGCTCACCTGATCATGTTAAAGGGTTGTTGGCGACGCTCACCATTATTATCGGTACAGGGGGGCTACGTGTTGCTAAAAAAAATGCCCAAAATCAGACACTTGACAGAAAAAACAGTAATAATTCAGCGCTATTGAAAATCCTCTAAGATAATTTTTGTTTCTTTTTAAAAACGACCCCTTTTTGGCTTTGATGAGGCGCGGGATTTTTATTGACCCCTTATGCTCCTGACCCCTTATGCTCATGCTTCGACACACCTTATGCTTTTACAACAGGCTAAAGGCTGACAAGCGCTACGCCTTTACAAAATCCAAAATCTCTTTTCTCCAATATCCAAAAAAATTCTGGATCTGTTTAAAGGGTGTGTTGGTTAAAAAAATCTTTGGTCTTTGCCTGACGGTTTGAATGTAAGAAAGCTGGTGGGCCAAAATGAGGGGGTCGAGACCGGCATCTTTTTTTTGTCCGAGTTCAATGAGTTTGTCCAAGGGAAGATTGATCTCTGGTAACAGGTAATAGAGATCAAGATAGTCTTTGACGTCACTTCGTTGAATAAGACAGCCAAGCTTGTTGGCCACAAGGTCTGGTAAAGAATCGAGCCAGATATTTTCAAAAAAAATCTTTTTTGCAAGGCACACGGGAATGTCGTGTATCAAATCCAGTTTGATGGGTAATTTGTTTTTGCGGTGAACAAGATATTGGCAAAACGCGGGCATGGTGCGCGTTATTTCAACCGTGCCAACCGAAAACAAGTCATGTTTTTTGAGAACACGACCCGCCTCTTCAAATAACCCTGCATCCTGCGTGAACAGATCCAGATCAACCGAAACACGGTGACCAAAATAAAACTCTGCGATGCAGGTTCCGCCCGACAAATACAGCCCTTTCCAGTCGGTCAGTGAAAAAAACTCATCAAGAATTTTTATCATGTCGTTATCGATAACATGATGTCTTTTGATTCCAGTAGGTGATGGCATCTTTCCACGCTCCTTTGATGGGTTCTCTGAGTTGGGCTTTTTCAAAAAGTTTAATAACAGTATCGAACGAAAGGATTTTTAGAATGACCTGCGAGGGCAGTCTCTCGAAAAATCTTGAAACAGCCCAGGCATGATCTGAGTGTCTTGTGTCCAAAAGGATGTCCGCAAATTTTTTGTTGTTCATGTGTGGTCTATCCCAGAACATTCCGGATTTTTTAAAATCAAATTTTTTGATTTGCAAAGGGCGTATTTGTTTGTTTTGTTTCTGGACATTTTTGTTTTGCAGGGTTTCATAGGTTTTGTAATTCAAGATAACAAATGCCTCTGCGTTTATTTTTTTATCCATCAACAAAAGTGGTTGGTCGCCAAGCCTCATCGAAGTTATTTTTTTAAAGGACAGCTTTTGCAACTCGGTCATGCTGAGGATGTTTTTTGGGTTTGAGTCTAACATATAATCTAGGTAGTTATCTACCTAGATTATGACAGATCTTTTAAAACAGGGCAAGGGTAGAGTTTGAATCATTCACGGCAAACCCACAAAAATCAGAAAGCCCTATCCGGCAATTTCTACCTCACATTTTTGATCATTATGATAAATTCTCATTTTGATTTGATCAGATGGTCAAAAAAAATGTCAGAACATAACCCGCATAAAGCTGAAAATCCTACGCGGGCTGGCACCTTGTAAAATATTGATGCAAAAACGCGTCGAAAAAACCTACTTAGGTTCTAACTCCTTTTACTGACCCCTTACTTTTTTTTTACTTAAACAGCAAAAACCGGCGGGCCAGAAAATTCCACAGGTACACCACAAAGGCGGAGCAGATTTTGGAAAGGGTGTAGTGAAATAAAACAATCTCGGTAAAACCCCACATGATGGCCTCGTTGATCAAAAGACCGATGATGCCGATGAGTGTAAAAAAAAGAAATTCGAGTTTTCTGTTTGAAAGTGTCCTTGCCGAAAAGACCCATTTGGTGCTGATAAAATAGTTGATCACCAGCCCGGTCATAAAAGCCACGGCCGCAGAGATGAGGTAGTCAAGTTTGACGAACTCTGTCAGGGCCACCAGTGTGCCCATGTCGGCAAGAAAGGCCACCCCTCCCACAAAGGTGTATCTGATCAGTTGAATGAAAACACGATCGGTGCTGCCTGTGAAAACGGATTGTATTATTTTTTTCATTTGTATTATTTTTTTCATATTGAGTGCCATCACTGATGGACAAGCCGCGAGACCCGTTTGTATAAATAATACCGCTCATCGTTCTCCCCGCCCTTGCCGTGGCCAAACCCCTTTGTGATATATTTTGGATTTGTGGCAAAGACAAACCTAAAGTCATCGACAAACTCTGTGGGAAGAGGGGTCGTGACAATCAAAAGGGC
>JADGCS010000025.1 GCA_015228875.1 Deltaproteobacteria bacterium
AGAGCAGTTGCTCTATCCACCTGAGTCTTTGATATTTTGGTTTTTTCAATTTGCACCCTTAGCTCAGGTGTTCTGCCAAAGGCAGACAAACATGAGGAGAGCAGTTGCTCTATCCACCTGAGTCTTTGATATTTTGGTTTTTTCAATTTGCACCCTTAGCTCAGGTGGATAGAGCAACTGGCTACGAACCAGTAGGTCGGGCGTTCGAATCGCTCAGGGTGCGCATTTCTGAATGAGAGGCCGTTTTTCCGAAATGGGAGAACGGCTTTCTTATTTGATATTCAAGGGTTGTGCCTTTCAGGGCGAGGTTCGAAAGTGTGAAGTTGATGAGTTGCCGCTTTTGGTCCACTTTCGAACTCTCAAAAAGTTCATAAGCCCGCGAAGCCAATTCCAACAAGGTTGAAAGGGTCATGTTGAAGCTTTCATCAGCTTCGGTGTGAGCCGATAATTCACCATTCAATTCGTACTGCCGCTCCTTCAATGCGGTGCATTTTTTGTCGTACTCATCCCGTGTAATACTCCCTTCGAGTCTCATGTCGAGCAGGGCATCGAGTTTCTTTTGCATCAGGTCATAATCTTTTCGCACCCGTACGGTGGCCTCTTCGTGAAAGACCTTCTTAGATTTAGCCGATTCAGTCAGGTGAGTTTTGAGCGCTTCCAAAACATCAGATGGGATTTGAAAACTTCTGAAAACGTTTTTGACCTGCTTCAATAATTCCTCTTCCCGAATCCGAAGGCCTTCGCAGGGGCCTCTGGATTTGGTGCAGTACATGTAAACGTATTTTCCCTTCTTGAGATCGCTGGTGATGGTGCAACCGCAATGGGCACACTTGATGAGGCCCCGGAAGATGAAAGGTTTGTCAGAATATTTGAAGGGCTTCTTGTTCCAGCTCAGGCGGACGACTTGTACCTGGTCATAAAGTTCTTTGGAAATAATGGGTGTGTGTTTGGCCGGGTAGATCTTTCCTTTGACCCGCATGTCACGTAGTAAAACGGGTTCTGCAGGATTTGGTAGATGTTACCCGTGCCGTACGGTTTTCCATTCAATGAAACCAACCCCCATTTCTTGGCGAGATTAGTCATCTCGCTCAAGGACCGTCCACCCTGGGCATATTCCTGAAAGAGCCGTTTTACCAAGAACGCCTTTTCGGCATCGGGGACAGGTTTCTTTCTGCCTGTTTCGGAATCGAGGGTGGACACATACCCAATCGGGGCTTTGCCGATCCATTGGCCGTTCTTGATTTTGTGGTTGATGCTGCGCTTGATGTTATCGCTCAATTGCAAAACGTAGGATTTGGCGGTCATGACGCTAAAATCCCAGCGCATGATGTCGGTGCTGGTCGCGTTGTGATTCAGAATCATACCTTCACGGTTGAAATGGAGCTCGATTTTTTCTGCCCGAATTAATTCATCCAACATGACTGATTCCTTGAAGCTCCGTTGAATCCGATCCACAGCATCGGCCACCATGGCCACAATCTCTTTTTGTGCCTTGGCGAACGCAATCATCTGGTGAAATTCCTTCCGGTCGCCTTGGGTTGAAGACTCGATTATTTTGAAAACCTTCAGGACCTTGAGATTTTTACGTTGGCAGTATTCCTGAAGCCGTGAAATCTGGGCGTCGATAGAATGGCCTTCTTCTTGTTCTTTCGTCGAAACGCGGGCGAGAATGATGGCGTTCATAGAATGGTCACCATGCCATAGCGTGCGGGCTTACTGAAGCAGATAAATCTCCAACAAGCTGTTGGAGAATTTGATCAATCCTGCTTCCCTTTTCGTTTCTTACCGATCTTGGCTTCAATGGCTTTTAAATCCTTATCGTCTTCAAGAGCTTCTTGTTTGGCTTCCTGGGCCAACCGGTTTTGATGATAGATTTCGTATTGATCGATGGCCAATTGATCGGCAACGACCTTGCTCACTTTTCCGGCACTCGTCAGGATATCACGCTCATTGAATTTGAGAAAGGCGTCGAGTTTTTCACGCCAGTCTTTCATAAAGATTTGTTTGCGGCGTTTGGCTTGGTCTTCCGCGTAGTCAAGATACATGGTTACGATTCGATTGAGTTCGGCCAGCTCGATTTCATTCAAGTAATTTTTGGCAATGGTCACGTCAACTTTACGCACCTTGGTTCTGTGCCAGGAGGTCAACCCCATGTTTGACTTGGTGGCATCGGCTCTTTCGGCAATAATCTCCGCTGCGGTTTTTCCAGAGATGGCAAAATGGAGCTTGTTTTGGACGATTTGAAAAAATTCAAAGGTCTCTTCGGCTTTCGGGTCGTAGTCAGCGGCCAGCTTGTAGATGTCTCTAATTTTTTGGTAGAATCGCTTCTCACTGGAACGGATATCCTTGATCCGTTCCAACATTTCATCGAAGTAATCCGACCCAATGTTGGAAACCTGTTTCAGACGCTCATCATCCATCGTGAAACCTTTGACGAGGTATTCGTTCAAGCGTTCCGTGGCCCAGCGACGAAATTGCGTGCCCCGATGAGATTCCACACGATAACCAACGGCAATAATCGCCTGCAAATTGTAAAACTTGCGATTGCGAGAGACCTGCCGCCTCCCTTCGTTTTGAACTTGTAAGTATTCCTTACAAGTTGCCGCTTCGTTTAACTCTTCAGAATCGAAAATATTTTTTAGATGCAGCGTGATATTTTGAGGAGTGGTTTGAAATAAATCAGCCATTTGCGCTTGTGTGAGCCACAGAGAATCGTTTTCAAGCCGCACCTCGACTTTGGCTTGACCGTCTTCGGTTTGGTAGAGGAGAAGTTGGCCAGTGGGATTTGGGTTTGAGAGGGATTTGGTCATTATTCACCTTTCAAAAGTTTTAACTACGGCGGCATTTCCGCTGTTTCTTCTGAGTCCTTTGACTGCGCCAAACTCAATCGGCGTTGGCGCCACATTCCAATGCCCGCCGTTGTCGGTGATGACCGTGACCGATTTCCGGTTGAACCGGGTCAATGTGCCTGTTTGGGGCTCATGGCCCGACGGATAAAATGTCACCCGATCGCCGATCTTAAATAAGACAATTAGGCGCAAGATAAACATTGCCATGGTAACTTGCCACCCTGTCAGTTCTTACGTTCTCTTCCAAAATTCCATCTTGATTTAAATTTAACCAACGTACTTTCGGCTGGTCGAAAGTCTGATAAAAATAATCGAGCGGACGAATGATAACGGCGCTCTTATTCGCGTTTTTGGATAAATGGTCTGGGAATTTTGATCGTAATTCTGATGCAGGGAACTTGTAAATGATCTTGAAGCGGTCTAAATTTAAATCTTCATGTGCAATCTGAGTGACGGTGGGCGTCAATCCATAGTGATTGCCGGCCCCAACCAGAATCAAACTACGAAAGTGAGTTGTTACAAATTTAAAAAAATCCCAATTAGAAATTTCTTTAGGGCGAAATCTGTTGTTAAAAAATATATTTTCCATTGAATTTGGATTATTTTTTGGTCTTTTTAGTTTGAGAACTTGAATTAATCGGCAGTGTGACAAAGCGACTGGCACCACTCTTGCCCGGAAATTCCTTAAAAAGTGCTTTGATCATTGCAGGCATTACAGCGGCAATTTCACCAAAAGAACCTTCGCTGTAAACTTTGGCTTCATATTTCACACCGTTCTTTTGCCGCGCTGAATTTTTATCAACCATGTAAAGCAATAATAATCTTGGGTAATTCGTGTAAGAAAATGTTCGGGACCCGACAACACCATAAGTTGGATTATACGATGTGTTTTGTTGGTAAGTTCCTGTGTTGCCAGTGTAGGTAAGTGTTCCGGTAGTTGACGAAGAAGAGACGCCCGTCTGGCCAATAATTGGCATGGAGCCAATTTTACTTATTGCTCCGCCGACAGCATAGTCAAAAGCAACAAGTATCGAAGCGTCTTTTGCGGAAGCTTCGACGAAATTGTATTTTGATAATTCAGCACTGATTTGATTTTTATAAGCATCCCATTCAAGACTATTTTGTTGGTTTTTTAAGGGAACAAAGGCGTATTTCGTAACACCTGTTAATTGATTAAAGGTGTGAAAAGTAGTCACCCGAGATTGCACGCGCATTCCCGCACAACCGATCAGAAATAGAGGAACCACAAACATTAAGCATCGTTTTTTCATAAAGACCCCCTTACGTTTTTTTAAAATTTATTTGAACCACCATTCATTTCATCGCATCTTTCTCAAGATTTTTTTGAGAATTGAAACCGTATAATTCTATGGGAGAAAACTCAATCAAAGATTCCCGGATTTTGTGCATCATCTGGGCCTTTGGGCTACCCGAAGCCGGGCAGTTTTCGATGTTCTTTTTAAGTCGTTGCCATGTCCGATCAGGGAGAGTGTTGATGCAGGGGTCCCTATTTGTTTAGCTGTATCGCTGAGACCCAACGAATTCGAACCAAGTAACTTCTGAACCGCGGCCCTCTTAAAACCCTCTGTATAAACCGTCCTTAACATGTTTTCCTCAATTTGTTTCTCCGTACCCCTCACGCACAGTCCTACGGACTGTGCGTGCTATTGTCCTGTGTTATTTATTTATAATCTCAGGTTCCAACTTTCCTGAAATAGGGGGGTTTCGTATGTCTTATGACGTCGATCTTTTTTCTGTATAGGCATATTGTGAAATAGATGATCCTCATAGCCCAGCATAACCTTGGCTATAAGTTCTTTACCGGCTTGGCGAACAGCATCAAAAACTTTTTTTTCTGCCGCTTGAAATGTACCGAAGTCTTCGGGTAGTTCTACCATTAAGTTCAGTTCAAATGATGGCATGGCGGGTCCTCCTTGACGATGGTTGTTCCAACTCTCATCTGAAAGAAATCCGCCGTGCCTTCAATTATCAAATCTTTTTTTGACCCTAAAATCTGCAAATCTCACATAAAACAATAAATAGTTATGTGACATTATTAACTTTTTACCCCCACTAAATGAATGCATCCCCCCCTCCAAAAAAAGGCAACTTCTCAAACAACATCTCGATAAGCGGTGGCATGTGCGCAGAAAAAGTCGACATCGCAACATCCGGGATTAATCTCAAGCATCTTACAAGTCAGGATACGATTGCCTTGCTTGCGCCTCTTGATGTCAACAAAGATAACGCCGTTGAATTCGGAGAGGCAAAAGATCACACCCTGTCTCTTGCTCACCAGTCTCTCTCTTTTGCGATAAAATCGGAACTGGATTTTAATCTCTATAAAAAACTGGTTTACAGCGAAGATCACAACGCATCACTGTTTGATCCTCAAAAAATCCGCGCTGTCGGTGCTCTTTGTTCAGGGGCCGACACCGCCGAGCAGTGGGTCTTTGGGGCGCGCAAAGACAGCGGATCTGCAAAGCCTCTCAAGGAATACAAAGAATTTAAACTGCTCGATTGCAAAAAAAACCAGACGACTGACAGCTATGCGCTCCTTGTCAAATACGATTGCACAGACGAAAAAGACGACGCGTATTTGATCGTCAACCTGGAACAGGATCCAGTTGAAACCACTGTATCTGCGGGAGGCATGACCTATGCCTCGCAGGACCCGGCATGTTGTCATGAAATGCTTGAGTCCTTCATGGCAAAACTGTGGGCCAGTCTTTTTGTCATGATGGTGAGGCCCGTGACCACAATCCCGGAAGCTCTCCGGATTGCGTACAGGGATTATTTTGAGGCCCGCATGGTTCAGACACGACCCCGCGACAGCACTGCATCGCCGATTAATCCTGATGGACCACTTCACGCCACTCAGGAACTCAAGGCACGGTACAAAAAAAGCGACCGCGGTGCCACCCCGTTTGAGAGGGAGGCATACACACTCAACGGTATCTCGCGAGAGCATACAAAACAGATTCAGGCGGAAAGGGCCCTCACAAAAGATGAAGCCAGAATACTCTCGCAGGCTTTTAAGCTGTTACCCGCAGAACTTGTGGATGTCCTCGCAAAAAAGAATCTCCTCGAAAACACACAGATTGAAATTGTGGAAGATGACATCATGGATCTTCTGGGCACCCGAGCCATCATCTACACCAAGATGGCGGATCCGCGTTTTTGTTCTGAGACAGATACAAGTTGCCTCGATAAAACCATCAAGATACGCAGGTCATTCCTAAACAGGGTGACGCCCCATCAGTTGGTCAGGAACCTGACACACGAACTCGGGCACGTTATCGAGCCCGTTGGCGACGGATACAGATTCAATCTCGATAAATTTTTTATCCCGTCATACTTTGACAAATTGAGGACACAGCTCTCCATGTGGTACAATCCGTTTGTCTCTCCTTATTTTGAAAACAAAATGGAATTTTTTGCCGAGTCGCTGCTTGCCTTTTTCGAGGGGGAGGAGGACATGGCCCCGGAAGAAAGCGCATTCGGCGGTCCCATAGATCGCAGTGAACTCAGGCAAAAACAACCGGAGTTGTACCTCGCCTTCAGGTTGTTCTTTGAAGATACCAGCGATCATCAAAACACATTCTATGGCAATGATGTGGTCTTTTGCAACCTTGCCTTCGAGGCCCTCACCCAGGCCATACACACCGATCCAAAACTGCTTAAACCCGGCGCTCCCATTTCTGACTTGTTGTGGATCCTTGGAGAAAAGGGCATCAGGACAATGCCTTGGGGTGGGAAAAACAGGCAAGCTAACGGGGTGTTTTCCAACAGACCTTAAATATGATCAATCCCCTTCTCAAACGAAGACACCAGAAAAACCTTGTGATCAGGCGGGAGCGTTTT
Source organism: Deltaproteobacteria bacterium (assembly GCA_015228875.1). Classification (GTDB taxonomy): domain Bacteria; phylum UBA10199; class UBA10199; order UBA10199; family JADGCS01; genus JADGCS01. Next base: position 6,714 of record JADGCS010000025.1, read on the forward strand.
TTTAAGACGGCCAAATGCCTCTTTTGCTTTGTCTGCATTATTAAAAATCCCGAAACACGTGGGCCCGCTCCCTGTCATCATGGCTGTGATTGCCCCGTGGTCTAAGAGCTGTTGTTTCAATTTGGCGACATCGCTGTTTAGCCCGATGGCAAAGGGTTCGAGGTGATTAAAACAATGAGGGCAGATGTCGATCGGTGAAAGATTATGGGGTGATTTGATCCTGCTTAAAAAACCTGGATCATGTGTTTTAAGCACTAAGCAGTGCTTTTCTACGCGTTTCGGCATCAATTTTTGCATGGTACCCGCCCGCGTAGTATCTGGCGCATAGCGCCAAACATGAAACCTTTCATGTTTGATCGCAATGCACTCCGCTTCATGCGGGTTGGGAATCCCGGGTTTAAAGCACCCGTAAACAGCCGCGGTGGACAAGGGAACCCCGGGATTAATGAGGACAAGGTCAAGTCGCGGCAGAAAGATGTCCTCAAGGATTTCGCCACGGCCTGTGGCGAGCTTTGAGCCACCATAATAGGTAAACACGATATCCGAGCCGAACATGGTGCAGATGTTGAAGAGATCACCGCGATTTAAGTTTAATTGAAAGAGCGCGTTGATGGCATAAAGTGTTGCCGCAGCATTGGCACTCCCACCCGCAAGCCCCGCAGCAATCGGGATGTTTTTTGTGAGGGTGACCTCAAGCCCCTGCTGTAAGGAATAAGCCTCTTTCATGTATTGATAAAGGCGCACGACAATATTGGCGTCATCGGTGGGGAGATCCGGCGCAGTGGTTTTGACGCAGATACCCGGCCTGTCCGTGAGATCAAAAGAAATCTCGTCGTACAATGAAACACTTTGCATGATCATCACAAGCTCGTGAAAGTGATCGCGGCGTTTTTTAATAATCTCGAGGGAGAGATTGATTTTTGCGTAGGCACGAAGCTTCATATAAAATTCGCGACCGACCGTGTTGTGGCGTTCGTGACGCCACCTTTCTGATGACTTTCTGTGTGTGGCCCTGTGTGAGTGACCCGGCCTCATGTCTTGATATTTGCTCCTGTTATTCAATTAATTTCTGCGGGTCAAGACCGCTCAAAATAAATTGTAACAAAACTGTTTTGTAACCGTATTCATAAAACATCAGCGTCCATTTATTTAAGGAGATTACTATGAAATATTTACTTATGGGTTTTCTTGCCCTGTCACTTCTGATGTCTGCCCCTGCGGTGGCCAATCAGCCCTGTTCGTGCACCGAACAGTGTCAAAAAGATTGCGCAGAAGGTAAAACAAAGGACTGTCCTTGTAAAAACTGCGAGTGCAGTAAAGGGGAAGGGTGTAAACACAAGCAGGCCGAAAAAAACAAAAAATAGATCGCTTGAGAGGCTGTCGCTTAAGACAACATTTTCTAAAAGCGAAGTGGGTATCACACGTCCCTGGTTTTCATGAGCCGTTTGTTGCTCACCTCGAGCCTGTTTGCAAGGGTCACAACAATTTTTTCCATCCAGGGCGGAAGATTTTGCAGATTGCGCGAGAAGTGTTCTTTGCTTACAACCAAAACCTCGGTATCCGTCAGAGCAAGCACGCTCGCGGACCTCAGGTCGCTGGTAATCAGCGCCATTTCACAAACAGCGTCGCCAGATTTTAATTCCGACAGAACGATCTTTTTATTTTTGTCCGACTTGTAAACCTGCACCGTACCTGTTTGAATAATATAGGCCTCGTTGCCAGTCTCACCCTCTTTAACAAGGTGTGTCCCGGCTTTAAAGAATCGCGTTTCGTAAAAAGTCTTGCCACTGATCACATCGTCAAGATCCCTGATGAGTTCCTGAATGGTGGCGTAACGTTTTTTTTTGTCGGCGTTCATAGCCGTGTTGATGACACGACAGAGCGCTGTTGGCATGTGATGTCCCGGATAGGCGGCATTTTCTGGCGGAGTGTGCACATTGCCTCTGGCGCGCTCTAACACGGTTTTAAGTGTTTTTCCGGTATACGGGGGCATCATGGTGTAGATGTGGTAAAGGGTCGCGCCAACCAGGTAAAGGTCACTGGAGCAGTCAATGGCCGCTGTTGCGCCGTAGGCCTGCTCCGGCGACATGTAGCCGGGGGAACCTTCAATCGAACCGGCCTTTTTATTTTTATATTCTTCTGTCTCTTCAAGGTAAACAACATGCTCCGTTTCGGGGCGTTTTTTTGCCATGCCCCAATCCATGAGCAGGACCTCCCCAAAATCCCCCACCATAATATTCTGCGGTTTAATGTCTCGGTGAATGATATTTTTTGAGTGGGCGTAGGACACAGCGTCGCAGACCTTTCTGACAATGCGCAGGAGTTCATAACCATCATACTTTTGAGTGTAGGTTGTATCTTTGTCTTTGATTTTTGTCAGGATGTCTTTAAGGGTCTCGCCCTTGAGATGCTTCATGGTAAAGTAAATCCCGTACCCGGGAATAAATCCGATGTCGTGAACGGGTATGATGTTCGGGTGCTCGATCTGCGCAGTGAGCCTTGCCTCTTCGATGAATGAATTGATGACGGTTTGCACCTTTTTGTGCTGGGGTAAAATTATTTTTAGGACAAGGTAGCGTTGAAAATCCTCATCGTAAACATGAAAGACCTCACCCATGGAACCCTTGGCAATTTGCCCCTCGATTTTGTATTTTGTCTTGTTTTGTGCCCCAATAATTTTATTAAAAAGCTCCTCTTCAAGGCTGGTCGGCGCCGGGTCGCTCTCCATGATTTCTTTTTCTCCAACCTTTAAAATGGGGCTTGTGGTCAGCGGCACACGCACAATGCTGTTAAGAGAGTCTTCGAGGGATAGTTTATTTTGGTCTTTTTTGTTTTTCATACAGTTTATAATAATCGCGGGGCCGCTTTATGCGGATTATATTTTTGTCACCCACTCTTTGTCCTGCGCCTTAACCCCTTTTTTAAGGGCACTTAAAAAACGCGAACGCAGCGTATCACTGACGAGCGCCCTTTTGACGGGCGGGAGTCTCAAAAAACCACCGAGAAAAAACCTCATAAACCTGTGCGAGACGCTCTGTACGTTATCAAAAAGCTGGTTCTGCAAGGTGCCCCTTTCCAGACTCTGCAGAATAATCCGTTCAAAGGTTGTTTCGGGGTGAAAGACGCGCTGTCTGCGTTTGACAAGGGTCAGCGAACGAGAGGGGCATTTAAGCGCGCAGACACCGCAGCCAATACAACAGGCCTCGTTGATGGTGGCTAACTTCTTTTTTCTGGTTGTAGGTTTTGTTATCGGGGTTATCGTGATGGCGTTGATGGGACAGGCGGCCGCACATTTACCGCAGCCAAGGCATTGCGCATCAGCAATGTGTGCAATGTAGTTTGACGTGACAACGGTGTTGACATAACCAAACCGGCTGATCCCCAACAGCATGTTGCAACAACACCCGCAGCAGTGACAGATAAAAGAGATGTTTTTCTGCACGTTGTCAGCATTAAAGACAAGCCCCATTTCCCTCGAGCGGGCAAAAAGCTCCCGCATCTCTGTCTTTGAGGCCTGTCTGGCAAGCCCGTTGCGAATAAGGTAGTCGGCCGCAAAACCAAAGGAGGTGCAGGATTCAAGAGGGACATCGCATTTTTTTTCGTTGACATGCATTTTTTCATGCCGACAGGAACAAAGGCCGATGGAACACAGCGAGGCATTGTCAACAATGGCTGTTGCCTTTTCATAATCAAGGACCTCGGCGTGGATGTCCTCTGCGATTGTCTCTTCGTGCGGCAGCGCCCGTGCGATGGAGACCTTGGCGTTCTTTGGTGAATTTGCCGCGTAAAAGGTGTCAGTTCTTGACAGGTAGTCACGAAAAAGCCCCGCCCATTTTTTGGGATCGGCATCCCTGCCGGTCCGCATCATCGTGAATTCAAAAATGCCAATCACAAGCGGGGAAGGCATGTAAAATTGCTCCTCGCCATTATAAAAATCGATCACCAGCCCCTTGTGGCAGAGGCCATTTAAGAGGGTTTTAAGTTTTTCCTCGGGGAGCTTGGCCGCCCGTGCAATGGTTTTAAGATCGGCAAGGCCGTAGGGCATCCTGATGATGAGATCGGCCTCTTCTGTTGTGTATAAATCTTTAAGCAGCGCGTGTAGTTCTTTGCTATAGGGAACCCTTGTTGAAAGGCCGTCGATTTTTTTTCCAAGGTTGTAATAAATATCCTTGCCGACAAGATGAGCCATATAATTGCTACTCCTCTCCAAACACAGAGGCCTTGTACTTAAAAAGCCGTGCCTCTTTATCCTGCCAGCAATGGGCGGGGGAGCCCTGTTTTTCACAAAGGCTGCCAAGAAACTGATTGGGTTGCGTGATGTCTTCCCACACCTGCGGGAGATAGGTGGAACTCTTGCCGTTGTATTTTATGATCACGCCGTCTTTAAGCGGCTCGAGCAGTGTCAGGTATTCTTTGGGATCGCTCACAACAACGCGTTGCGGGTAATCCAGTATCGAGATTGATATTTTGATGTCTTTTAATTCGTCGGTTGTGACCGGCTTAAACCTGTGATCATTAAGAGCGGCGTTAAAGGCCCCCGATTTTACGGCCTCGTGCAAAGACCCTTGGGGAAAAAGATTGCCGATACACCCCCTTAAGGCCCCGTTTTTTTTAAGCGTGACAAAGCTCGCTCGTTGCACATTAAACAGGGGGTAGGCTGCAATCACCTGTGGGCTTAAAGCCGGTGCCTCTCCATGGGCCGCGGCCATACTCACGACATTGCGTGCGTAGTCCAGCAGTGTCTTTTTTTCCCCGTCGTTTAAGGACAAAGGGTCGTGAAAGACAATTGATGTGTAACCCACCACAGACGCCTTGTTAGAGGACGCGTACCCTGACGTCCTGTGCATCAAAAAACTTGGCTGCCAGTTGTTGATCTGCGCCATCTCGATGAGGGTGGCAAGAACCTGATTACCATCGGTAACAGCCCCCAGAACCGCCTGCGCATCCCTGCTCATGACAGATTCGATGGCATACCTGTCAAGCTCATCGGCCTTTGCCTCTGGATAAAAATGCGAGAGATCAATGCTGAAAACAAACAGGGTGTTGTCGTCCTGATAGTCACCAAGGAGCGTTGCAAACCTTTTAATCATCTGCGGGTCCATGATCCCCACAATAATGGGAATGATGGAAAACCCTGGTTGGTCGGGATAGCCGTTAAGGTGGTACAAAAACGGAAGTTCGATTTCGAGCATGTGCATGGTGTGTGCCTCGGGAATGCTCCCCGCAAAATCCTGTTTCATGATTTCATCCGCAACGGATGACAGGGGGATCTCGGTTCCCGGGATTGCGTAATGGGTCACCGCCGGAATAGAGATGCCGCGCAGATCGACCTTGCCGCTGTGGTTGGAGGCAATCAAAAAGACACGCCTGAAATCTTTGCCAACCTCACGAAAGCTTTGCGCCGCCACCTCTCCGCTGTAAACATAGCCCGCATGGGGAACAACGATGGCCCGTGTGTTTCTGATGCCCAGGGGTTTGTCTTTTGTCAGCAGTGTTTTGATGGTTTCATCAAGTGCCTCCCTGTCCGCCGGATAAAACGTGCCAGCCGCAAATGTTGGCCGCACCTGCTTTTGACCGCCCCTGACCTGTAATACAGCACTGTCGCCACCCTGCGGTGCGGCCGCAACAGAAAAGACAGGGCGCGGCAAGAGAAGGCAGAGGACGACCATTGAAACGTTTAGTGTGGTTTTGATATTCATAGAACACCCTTAAGCCCAGACACCCGGCACCCTGTGGCCACAGGGGCAGTTACCATTTTCAAGTTTATTAAACAACAGTTGATAGCCCTGTCTTTTAATGACGGTCTGCCCGCATTGGGGACAGACGGTCTCCTGCGATTCGTGGCCCGGGATATTGCCCACATAAACATAATGAAGCCCGGCATCTCTGGCGATATCCCTTGCGTTGTTGATCACAGTCACGGGGGTCGGCGGCAGGTTTCTTAACTTGTAGGCGGGGTGAAACCTTGAAAAATGCAGGGGGACATCGGGTCCAAGAGTACCCGCAATCCAGCGGCACATTTTTTTTATATCGGACATGTCATCGGAAAGACCGGGTACAATAAGACGCGTGATCTCAAGCCACAGGCCTTCTGCCTTCATTACCTCCATTGTTTTAAGAACAGGTGCCAGCGTCCCACCAACCACCTTTTTATAGACACCCTCGTTGAATGCCTTAAGATCAACGTTGGCACCATCTGATACCCTGACAAGCTCACGCAGCGGTCTCTCCATGATGTACCCGGCAGTCACCAGCACGTTTTTAATGCGTAGCCTGCGCGCAAGAATCGCTGTGTCTTTGGCGTATTCGTAGTAAATAAAAGGTTCCGAATAGGTGTACGCAATCGATGGGGCATTCTTGGTAACGGCAAGCTCGGTGAGTGGCCCGGGCATGAGATCGGCATTGCTTGTGTCCTCAGGCCTGTGTTGCGAGATCGAATCGTTTTGACAGTTGCGGCACCTCAAATTGCACCCCGCTGTTGCGATAGAAAGGATGGGGGTCCCCGGCAGAAAGTGGTACATGGGTTTTTTTTCAATGGGATCCATGGAAACAGCGCACGGGTTGCCATAGGCCACGGTATAGAGCCTGCCGTCTTTGACAACCCGCGTCCTGCAGAAACCGCGGTCGTTTTCGCCAAGGATGCAGCGATGCGGACACAACGTGCATTTAATAAGTCGCCCGCTCGCCGTGTACCAGTCGGCCTCTCGTGACCACCGCCAGAGTTTTTTTGGGGCGTCATTTCTAAAACCAACTTTCAGCTCACCTTCAACATCGTTCGTGATAAAATCGTGCAGGGTATAGGCCCCCAACGCGAGGCTTGAGAGGCCAATAAAGCCGTGCCTGATAAAGCGGCGGCGGGTGAGCGGGTGATGAATCAAGCGTGATCCCCCTTTTGTGTCATCGCCTGTTGTTTTCTGCTTTTTAAAAAATGTTTCTCGCATTTTAAAATTAGGTCCGAACAAATGCCGAGCGGACACATCAGTCTGCAAAAGGACCGCCTGAAACGATAGCCAAGCAGAATGAGAACGACCGCAATGCCAATGACAGTCAGGCTGACATCAAAGGCGTTATTAAAAAAATAGTTGTACCAGTCGTTTGCCGTAAAACCTGCAGACCCAAAATCTTTTTCAATCATAAAGTATGCGGCCAGAGTAAAGATCAACACGGCATAAGGAATAACATTGATCACCCGCCAAGGCTTTCCTGCACTGCCGCCGCTCAAGGTCTGACAATGATACATTGTCCCGAAGGGGCAGACCTTGTGACAGAACATCTTGTTTTCAAGATTCATCAAAAGGATCGCCGGTACAAGATACGGTCTGAAAAAACCAAAGGCACACTTGCGCGGGCAGACATGACAAAAGAGATAGGGAATTTTAAAATAACACCTCAAAACGGGGAAAAAGGCAATCAGCGCAAGACCCAGATAATACACCCATCGAAGCGGTGTGATCCTGGTCCTTTCAAAGACCGCATCACTTGCCCGCGAAATCCACCCCGCCATTGCCTGTCTCCACGGACGCGTTTGATTGCCAGTAATCATAAACAACCTGAACCCCGATGCGTGCATAAGACCAAGGGCCAGGAGGCACAAGAGGCCCCATTGAGAGATGGGATGAAAGGACAGGGCATAGACATCCCCGCTTGTCCTTTCCACGCCTATGGCAGCGCCTGTCGTTGCAAAGATAAGCACTAGACCTGCAAATGAGGCGAGGGCACTTCTTCTGGTTCGCACAGCATCGGTCAGCGGCGGGGCCTCTCCCTGCCTGCTCAGCAGAAAGAAAGTCACTATCTTCAAACCGCCGATCAGACAGCAGGTCCCGGTCATCCCCAGTATGGGGATCAAGACAACACTCACAGTCAATGCCCCAAGGCAGGCACCTGCAAGGTCAAAGGCGTAGAGACGGCCCGCGGTGTCCTCAACTCCGCCAAAGACAAGATGGGCGGCAAGGGAAAACTGGGCGCCAATCATAAAACCAAGCACTCCGTTAAACAGGGGAAAACAAAAGGGCAGGAAAAAATCAAGCGAGGGATGAAGCACCAGGCCTTGTAATCCAGAAAGGACGGGTCCCAGCAGAAGGGCAAAAACAGCGAGCATGAAATCTGTTTTTAACATCCGGCCCTGATGGTTTTTGTTTTTACCGTTGCCCCAGATGCTGCCAAGCGCGCACCCCGCAAGAAACAGCGCAAACATGATGCCCATCTGTTGATAGACGCAGCCATAAACAACCTGAAGGGCGATCAGCAAGACCACCTCAAGCCCGCTCCCCGAAAAACCCGAGGCAAAGAGCGCCGTGTACACGAATGGTTGTCTGGTGCGGGCAAGAACAAACCCCGCAAGAACAAGCATCACCATCATGACAATCACAGGCGTCATGAAGTTGTTTTCTGACTGTGAGAGCCATTTCTGGAGGTGAAAATAAAAACTGATCGGCCTGAGATCCTTGTTTATAGGGGCAAGGACAGCGACATCCCTTTTTACTCTCTCAAACCTCTCTGGGGTGAGTTTTCCCAGAAGATAACCGCTGTTCACGTACCGTGTTTCAATTTTTTTTGCGGTGAGGCGTTCGGCAATCCTGTCGCTTAAATGGTGGTCGGAGGCGACATAGAAATTTTCTGCCCCGGGGATAATCAGGATATTTTTAAAGGCCTCCTTAAGTGAGAGAAAGACAGATGCGTTAAGAAGGCTCACAGATTCTTCTGTGTAGTTTTCGCTCCCGGCAAGGCCAAACGAAAAGACCCCGTCCGGTTTAAGGATCTCGTGAATCCTTTTAAAAAACTCAAGGGTATAAAAGCGGTTCATCTGCACCGACACCGGCCCTGGAAGGCGCATGATCACTACATCGTACCTGTGCGCTGTTTTTTTAACAAACCGGATGGCATCTTCTGCGATCGTGTGAACACCGGCCGGTAACCCCTGCGGTCTCAGTTCTTTAACAAGAGCCATCACCTGGGGGTCCATTTCGACGTAATCGATGGTCTGGACCCTGTGCTTGGCAATCTCCTCAAGGACCCCGACAAGGCCGCCCGAGATCAGCAGGATATCCTTGGGAGCCGCATGCTGGCTTAAGGCGTAGTGCGCCGTCTCTTCGGCTGTGACAGGATCATCCGTAGATCCGGCGGGTGCCCCGTTTTCAAAGACCGAGACCTGATGGGCCTGCTTAAAGATGCTTAAAACACCGTAGGGGGTCTGTCTCTGTTCAACCAAGGGCAGTCCCGGATACATAAGTCTGGCGGTCATTTTTTCGAGATCATATGAGGAATAAAACAGCCCCGTCCCAACAAGAATCAGCACAACAACAGCCGCGAAAAATTTTTTTCCCCGATGCCACAAGTTACTAACTTGACTTTGACGCGGTTGAGTTCCTCCGTCATGCGAGAAATGCACCCGCGCTCTGTCGACTTTGAAATTCCTAGACATCAAGAGCATCATTGCCGCAAAGAGGTTAAGCACAAGGATCACCGCCGTTGTCTCTACAGGGTGAAGTTGAGGGATAAAAACAAGGCTGCAAATAATACCCCCAATGATTCCCCCCAGGGTATCAAGTGAGTAGGTGGCCCCTATTTGGGCTGCGTCATTTTTTGGGGAGGCGATTTTTGAAAACAGCGTCAGTAAGAGGCCCGAAATCAGGCAATAAGGAGAAAGGAGGATCAGCGAAGACCAGAAGGCCTCATGAATACCGGGCGCCAGACCCGGCATAAGCTGCGACTTGTACACACGAAGCAGACAGATCTGCAGCGGTGGCAGTATGGCTGTCATGACCTGGCACAGACAGAGCCACACAAGAGGCCTCTTGCGCCAGGGACCCTGTCTGCCCAGAAAACTACCGACACCCGTCAGCAAGAGCCAGTTTCCCAGTACAAGCCCCAGGACGATCTCGTTGCCAGAAAAAACAACAAGAAACTCTCTCAAGGTCGTCATCTGGATGACTATCGAGGAGAAACCCAGACAGATAATGCCAAAAAAAATGACGGGATTCATCTTTAAGGTCCGCAGAATCATCGATGGCCCACATACACCCGAATCCAGAAAGTCTCAAGAATGTGATTTTTGCAGGCAGGGTCTTCGTAGTTTGGGACCATAACTCGCCACGTTCATTTAAATTCAATGAAAAACTGACCAAGTGTTTTGCCTTGTGGTAGGCAATCCGTAAATTGGGGTGTTTTTTTTAGAAGAATCATATACCCGTGTGTTGTTAAACTCCGCACGGCCATAAACTGAGATTTCTTATTCGAAAAAATCCACCTGCATCGAAGGGATGCTGATATCCCATCTGGCCTGAGAGGTGTATGTATAGGTGCCCATGATGGTTCCATAAAAAGTCTGGACGTCATCTTCTACGATCCCCGTATCCATGCTGTTTGTCTTTGGTATAAAAGCTGCAATAATCGAACTATAGTCATAATAACCCCAACGCCTGTGATAGATGGCCACCCTAATGAAGGCCCCTGTTTCATCCTCCTGTATTTGGACCACTTTTCCTGTAAAAACCGCCTTTTCACCTTTGTGCAGATCTGGGTTTTTGATGAGCAATTTGTAATCAATTCTTGAGTACTCGCTTCGTAACTTCGCAATAACTTCTTTTTCAGTTAAAACTCGATTAATTGTCACAGTCTCAATTGCATCACGCCTGTCTGGTGCTCTGGCCTTGACCGTAAAGTTATGCGCGCCCTCATCCATGCCTACTTGTGCTTCGTAAATAAAATTACCCTTTCTCACGGTCACAGGATTGTCGTTCACCGTTACAGACGCGCCCTGTTCGGTTTTGCCCTTGATGTAAAACCTGGGCTGCGTGACGGTTTCGCCGTGATGGGGTTGTGAAATGGACAAATCCACAGGCTCTAGTTTTCTGGTGATATTGATCATCTCCGTTTTCTCAGCGCGATCTTTCTTAACCGCCTTTACTGCAAAGTAATAAGTTTGTTCATCAGAACCCATTTGTGCTTTGTATGAAAAAAGATTGTCTACCACAACAACAGGAGTATTATTTACAGTAATTTGCGCGCCCTGTTCGGTTTTTCCACTGATAAAAACAACACGCTTGGCCGTACTTGTATTGTTTTGTGGTTCCCAAACAGACAATTCTACAACGGGAGCTGTTTTGTTTATTGTGGCAGACCTCACAGCGGAGACAAAAGGGAACTTCGCTGATGTAATTTCGTAATTACTGGTCCCGATGGTTGTGGGCCCCAACGCGATCAGGAAAGAACCATCCCCGCTTGCCATTGTGGAAGCATTATCATCATATCCGGTTTTGTTTGTAGGCGGCCGTGCTACCGCGACAATTGCCCCTGGCAAAGTCCTGCCCGTCACTTCTACATAGTCTTCTTTGGTTGCAAAATGCGAATTGTTTAACACCAATGGAATTTTTGCATCAAAAACACAAACAATATTTTCTTCCCTTGTACCGCCCGTAGCAGCGCTCATTTTGATGGGCACAGGGACAGTCGCCAAACCTTCTTTAGTCATGCCTGTTTCGTGTAAAAGGGCTGCTTCCGCATTTAATTTGAACTCAAACTTACCATTTTGAACAATGCCGCTTGCAATATCGGCAACCTGTACCAAAACGCCATTATCAGAATAAACGGTTATCACAGCAGATTGCGATTCTGCGTTGTGCTGAATATCAAATCTAAAGGGAATCTGCTTGGGTCTGACGGACTCCAATTCTTTGGATATTTTTTGCAGGTTAGATATTAATTCTTCATTTTCTTTTTTTAACCGCTCAACATCTTTTTGTCTGGCACACGAGGCTGTGCAAAACAGGCCTGACACAATCAAGCTGAGACAAACCCATCTCAAAACAATAAACAGGCCTTTGCTAAAAAATAATCTGCTCACATATTCTTGAAGCATTGTGGCCCCCTCCCGCCCCTTTTGCCTGATCAACCGCGTACCCCAAGGGCATTTCCTTCGGGGCATCAAAGTCAAGTGAGTAACTTGTTAAACAGGACGTCGCACGTCTGTCCAAAATGTGTTGTTGTATTCAAGTAATTGATATGGACCAACGGATCACGTACTTTTTTAAGGGACCACAGATCTTTTTGCATGGAACGGCGATAGGCCAGGTTTATCGAGAGCACAGACAAACCGCACCGCGTTGACAAAGCCGCTAAAAAAATTGACGCCATTTGTTTTTTTGCAACGAGGTATTTTTTTATTTTAAGTCTACGGAGAATTTTAACGCGTTACCGGCCTTAAGCTCGGGCTCAACGCGATAATACATTGAAAGTCTCTGCCCCTTGATTTTAACGGTAATATTATTGCCAAGCTTTTTTTGCATTGCCTTTACGCGTGCGGTAGAAACCTTATCGACACCAGCAACCTTGGGATTAACACTGGGCAGCACATTAATCGTGACTTCTTTTACAACAGTCGCGTCCAGGCCCACGCCAAACGCCTGAAGGGCGGCAACAACCTTGCCTAAGTCGCAGGTTGTATCGGTTGCGGTTGTGTCATCTGTGTATTCACACTTTAATTTTTTTAGTGTCTGATTAATGGCCTTTGTCAGGGCCTGGTTTTTGACGTTCTCTGTTGCCTGATTGGCAACGCCATCAACGATGGAGTTACCGGTATTGATCTTGGGCAATTTGATAAACCCCGCCCTTGTTGAACCAGTAACAAAAAACATTGTTACTAAAACCAAGACTGCTGTTATTTTTTTATTCATTTTTTTCTCCCATTTTAATGTTTGTGATTAAAACTGTTATGTGTCCTGCCATCGACATCATGTCAGAACCCTGTGTACATTTTTTTAAGATCATGATGTCAGTTTTTCATAAGAGAGCGTGCACTTGTCATCCCCGCCACAGGTACAATCGACACTGTCTGTGTAATAGTAAAGATAGCCCTCCTCGATCTGACATGTGCAATCAAGCTGTATGGACGGGTCTCCAAACAGGTCCAAAAACTGCACCGAAAAATCAAATGTATTGTCGGGAAAAACCTGGGCTACCCATGCCAGGGTGCCGGTGTTTGTTTCAAAATCGATATAGTCGTCAGATGAATGCGAGTAACCGCGTATGACGATAGGAAAATTGTAAGTGTCATCACACCTGTCGGAGATATAATCATCAGACAGCTCATAGGTACCCATAAAAAAGCGTGATGAAGTCTGCACATATCCTGAAGGTTCAATCACAGTGATACCGCCGTTTGTACTTGAATCTCCTTCGTGCGAGCCGGTAAAGGGCGCGCCGCTGGTAGCTCCGTCTGCGTCATCGTCGACGTCCTCGCTCACACTCGTTGTTGCATCATCGTTTGAGTTAGCCGTTGCTTCTGTATCCCCGTTAATTTCGTCGCCGTATTTGTCGGACGCTGTCTCGATTGTATCCGATATTGTCTTGGCCGCATCGTCAACATCGGTGTTGATCTTGCAGGCATTGATTGTGATGGCCATTAACAGCATCAAGGCTATTGAGATGTTTTTTTGTGTTTTCATTTTGGTCTCCGTAAATTTAAAGATTGGTTGTTATTGTTGTTTATAGTTAATTGCACAGTTTTTGACGCCTTCGGATGACTCGCAGTGACAGCTCAGGTCGTTTTTTTCGAGGGTGTCGTAAGATTTGCTGTAACCTGTGTAACTGACAAATTGGCAACCACATTTGAGATTTACTGTAGGCAGGCCATAGGCATCGGGATAGCCGCCGATTGTAAAGTCAAAGGTCTCGTCCTCGTGCAGGTCGGCAGACCAGAGGAGTGCGTCTGCGTTACTCACAAAGTCAATACGACGCCCAAGAAAATTTGCGGTTAGGTTATTGGGTACATCGTAGGCATAGTTGTATTCACAGCTTGTACTCCAGTTGTCTGAAAAATAATTCTTTTGATCCGTAATCCCCGCATACCCCTCATCATCGTACACATCGTCTGCATCAAGCCCCATACGTGCTAGATCGTAACTGTATGTAACGGCTGATCCAGTAAAATCGCAGCTGCATTGCCACCCAGAACCGGGCTGACATGTACAATTTGTCTTGAGAGGGCTGACCGAATTAACATTCACGTCAGCGGTGTATTTAAATTTGCCTGCTGTGGCGATATCAGCTATCCACAAAAGGTTGCCGTCCACATCTTCAAAATCTATCTTGCCATCGATGCGCGAATACGCACGTACGACAACGGGAGGCAACCATGGGTTTGCGGAGGACGACCAGTCCCGATAATACGTCCCCATCAAAAAACGCTCAGTAGCCTTAAGTGAGGGGTCCATCCACACAACCCCATTTAGTTTTTGTGCGTCATCCTCGGCATCGTCGGCAGAATCATCTGACCCGTCGTCACTGATGTCAAAGTCGGGAGAATTATTGTTGGACGTCCCTGAGCTTGAACTTGAACCCGAACTTGAACCTGACCCTGCCCCCTGATCTGTGGGGCTTGAACTGCTTCCGCTGCTGTTGTTGTCACTGATCTCGTCCGCAGTGTCAGCAATGATCTCCGCCGCATCATCAACATCGGTGTCGATTTTGCACCCCGATACAACAAACATCAGCATCACAAGCCACGCCACACCTAATAAAAAAAACTTTCTGCACATATCATGTCTCCTTTTTTAAAGTGAATGTCGCACAGGTCATGCGACATATGCCCATGTTATCGTCACATCAATCCAAAAAGTTTCTTATTAGGAACATTATTTTTTAAGTCCTATGAGTGACTTTAAATATTTCCTGATAGGACTTAAATTTCCTTATTCTTTATAAGGAGATATCCATGTCCATTCAATCTGCATTGGGGGCCAAGGTAAGGGGGTTGAGGGAAAAATCGGGGCTGACTCAGCAGGAACTGGCCGAAATTGTGGGGGTCGAGAGTCCCTCGTACATCTCAAAAATCGAGCGTGGTGCGACATCCCCGTCCTATGAACTTCTGGCTCGAATTGCCAAGGCGCTGCATGTGGACCTGAAAGATTTATTTGATGTGGATTATAAATCTGTGGGCAAGGCTATTGACCCCATGGACAAATGGATGCTTCGATTTAGGGCCCTGCTCAAGGGCCACAAACACA
Source organism: Deltaproteobacteria bacterium (assembly GCA_015228875.1). Taxonomy (GTDB): domain Bacteria; phylum UBA10199; class UBA10199; order UBA10199; family JADGCS01; genus JADGCS01. The sequence goes on from JADGCS010000025.1 coordinate 21,716, forward strand.
GCAGCATCAAAACTGCCTACGATATCCTGCGCAAGGTTCTTGGCACACACAAAAAATAATCGTATACATGACGTCATAAGTCTTTGCTGAAACATGTTACTCACTTGACCTTGACGCCCCGAAGGAAGTGCCCTTGGGGGACGAGGTTGAATTCCTCCATTTTGCGAGGAATGCATCCGCGCTTTGTTTGCCTTGAAATGCCTGATACCTTTTGAGTCAGAGGGATTGCCACGTCGCTAATGCTCCTCGCAATGACGTAAAAGGATTTCATTACTCGCAATTATTTATGTCGCTCTGTATAGAAACGATGGCAGCAATGAACAAACAGACGGTGATGCGGGATTTAATTGAGTTCGGAGAGCCAAAGTTGCTCACCCTCAAAGTTTTTCTTTCTCACCAACAATCAACACGCCTTTTTTCCATACCCGATTTGGTTTAAGCTGCCCCTGATGGTACAGGATCTCCCTGTAATCCTTACAGGGAAAGGCCTGCATGTCGGCGAGCATGTCAGGCCAAAGAACACCCCTGTCATGCAGCCTCAGTGCCCTTGCTGCCCTGAAAGTCATACCTGCAAATGTTTCTGCGGTGCTGAGTTTTTGTGCGGCGCCAAAGACCGCGGCCTGTGTCCACAGATCCCCCATGGGCGCAGACCCCGGATTCCAGTCCGATGCAATCACAACCGAGCAGCCATGATCCAGAAGTTTTCTTGCAGGGGCAAAGGGCATGCCAAGCCCCAGGGAAGCACCCGGGAGGACTGTGGCAATGACGCCTGCCTTTGCAAGGGCCCTGATGTCTGCATCTGTCGAGGCCTCAAGATGATCGGCGCTCAGGGCCTTAACCTCGCAGGCAAGCCGACTGCCGCCCGTTGAAAACTGGTCTGCGTGGATGATCAGATCAAACCCCATGGCTGCAGCCCTTTGCAGATAGGGCCTAGAGAGCGCGCTTGAAAAGGCACCCTCCTCAACAAAAACATCAACACGGCGCGAAAGCTTTTTTTTGACGACAACAGGGAGGAGTGAAGTTGCCACAAAATTTAAATAGTCCTTGTGCGTGTCGAACTCGGGCGGTTTGACATGGGCCGCCAAACAGCTTGGGACAAGGTCTACCGGGTGATCTTTGTGTACAGATTTGATGACCTCAAGCATTTTAATCTCGTCGTCCACAGTGAGCCCGTAACCGGATTTCACCTCGCAGGTTGTAACACCAGAGCGAAGCGCGTGAGTTGCCCTTTCGGAGAGGGTTTGACACAATTGTTTGCGGGAGGCAGCCCTTGTTTTGCGGACGGAATCAAGAATACCGCCGCCTTGTTTTAGAATTTCGAGGTAGGTCTTTCCCGCCACTCTTAACGCGTAGTCGTTTGCCCTTGAGCCTGCGTGACAGATGTGTGTGTGTGCGTCGATCAGTCCGGGCAGAAGGCAGGCGGGCCCGGTTATTTCGACGAGCCTTGCCTTGTGTTTTTTTCTTAATGTGTTAAAGGACCCCAGCGCTACAATTTTGTCTTTGTTAACAAGCACGCCGCCGTTTGGGATCACAACAAGGGCGTCGTCCTTTAGGGGGCCACAGAGAGGGAGTCCCCCCATCGTGATGATCTGCGAAAACGGGCCAATGAGTATCATGGCGCCTGTATAAATAAAAGTTGGCAAATAGCCAAACAGATTCACGCTTAAGCGAAATGCCGCAAAGAAAGTCTGTCACGGAGGCGTATAATATGCTTGAACTGACTGGTCAGACAAGTTACTAACTTGGCTTTGACGCGGTTGAGTTACCTCGTCATGCGAGGCATGCACCCGCGCTCTGTCAGCTTTGAAATTCCTAAGCATTAAAATAGACGGGGGACGCCCAAAATTATGAGAATTTTCACGTTTTAAGGTAACTTTTTAAGATTTAACCCGCATGAATCATTATGGATAGAATCTATCTCGACAACAACGCGACCACCCTTGTTGATCCCAAGGTCAAAGACGCCATGGAGCCCTTCTTTTGTCAGCGGTACGGAAATCCCAATTCGCTTCACGGCTTTGGAACAGAAACGCACCCGTACATGAGCATGGCGATTGACAGGCTGTATGCGGGGATCAACGCGGATGAAAAAGACGACATCATCATCAACAGTTGTGCGACTGAGGGCAACAACACGGTGATCAAAGGGGTTTATTTCGACCTCATCAAAGAAGGCAAAAAAAAACATATTATCACAACACAGATCGAACACCCCTGCGTGAGAGAGTCCTGCGAGTTTGTTAAAAAACTGGGGGCCGATGTGACATTTCTTCCTGTGAATCAGGACGGGGTTGTGGCCCCTGCCGCGCTCAAAGAGGCCATAAGACCGGACGAGACGGCGCTTGTTTCGATCATGTGGGCCAACAACGAAACGGGCCTGATGATGCCCATAAAAGAACTCGCCGAGACGGCAAAGGCCGCCGGGGTTTTGTTTCATACCGATGCGGTTCAGGCCATTGGCAAAATTCCAGTTGACGTCAGCGCCTGCCCCGTTGATTTTTTAACCTTCAGCGCGCACAAATTTCACGGGCCCAAGGGAGCGGGCGGGCTCTACATCCGAAATGGCCTCAAAATCACCCCGCTCCTCCACGGGGGCGAGCAGATGGGGGGTCGGCGCGCGGGCACCATCAATGTGGCCTTTATGGTCGGGATGGGGATTGCGATGGAGCTTGCAGTCAACGGCCTTGCTTATGAGGACAAAGAAGTGCGCAGGCTGCGTGACAAACTCGAAGACGCCATTGTGGGGATGAGCGATACGCTCGTGATTGGCAAAAGAGAGCTGCGCACACCAAACACAATTCTTGTGAGTGTGCGCGGTGTTGAGGGAGAGGCCCTGATCTGGGACCTTAACAAACAAGGGATCGCTGCTTCTACAGGCAGCGCCTGTGCCTCCGAGTCGCTGGAATCCAACCCGACATTTGTGGCCATGTCGATGGATAAAGAACTCGCACACACAGGGATCAGGCTCAGCCTGTCGAGATTTACCACCGAGGCAGAAATAGACCACACCATCAAGGCGTTTAAAAAATCCGTTGAAAGGCTGCGCGGTATTTCTTCGACGTACTCGGGGCCTGTCGGCAAACCTTGACTGGCAAAGCGTTGCAAAGCAGATGACTTGGCATGCTGTTTTTTTTAAGGAACAACTGAAATCATCAGGAATCATTTTATGGCAAAAAAAGATTTAATCGGCGGGGCGCTGTGGGAACAGTACTCCAACAAGGTATCACAGAGAATGGACAACCCCACGTACAGGGGAGAGATCACAAACGAAGAGGCCAGGCAGCTTGGCGCAAAGCTTGTGGTTGCCGACTGGGGGGCAGAGTCCTGCGGAGACGCGGTGCGACTGTACTGGGCGGTAGATCCCGAAACACACGTCATTAAAAAAGCGGCTTTCAAAAGTTTTGGCTGCGGGACAGCCATTGCATCGAGTGACATGATGGCGGAGCTCTGTCTCGGCAAAACGGTGGACGAGGCCGTCAAGATCACAAATATAGATGTAGAGCGGGCTTTAAGGGATTCAAAAGATATCCCGGCAGTGCCACCGCAAAAAATGCACTGCAGTGTGATGGCCTACGATGTCATTAAAAAAGCGGCCTCTTTGTACAAGGGTGTTGAGATGTCCAGCCTTGAGCAGCGAGATGTTGTCTGTGAGTGCGCCCGCGTGACGCTGGGGACCATCAAGGATGTGATTAAAATAAACAACCTTAAAACAGTCGAAGAAGTCACCCAATACACAAAGGCGGGGGCCTTCTGCAAATCGTGCATCCAGCCCGGCGGGCACGAACCCCGCAAGATCTATCTGATCGACATTTTGCGGGACACGCGCCTCGAGATGGAGCGCGAGAGCATTCAAAAAAGGAGCGAGTCAGGCAGCTTTAAAGACCTTGGTCTGATTCAAAAATTAAAAACCATCGAGCGCACACTCGAAAAAAACATCAAGCCCATGTTGCTTGCGGATGGCGGCAGCCTGGAGGTCAGCGATATTCAAGAAGAAGGCGGTCGTGTTAAGGTTTACATCCAGTACATGGGTGTCTGCGCCACATGCCCCTCCGCCAAAACGGGCACACTCTTTGCCATCGAGCAGGAGCTAAGAAAAAAAATCGACCCAAGTCTTGACGTGGTGATTATGTAAGCCACAACTTAAACCCCCAGTACAATCAAGCGATCGACAAAAAAAATAAATAAAGGGATCGTTAAAAGAAATGGGGGGACGGCGCTCTTTGCTCGGCGCCCAGCATGACCGAGCACGATACAAAAAACACCGCCCCGTATAAGACCAAGTTACTAACTTGACTTTGACGCGGTTGAATTCCTCCATTTTGCGAGGAATGAACCCGCGCTCTGTCGACTTTGAAATTCCTATACATAAATCCAGGACAACTTAAAGACAAATTAAGACAAAGCAGAAGGCCTTAGCTTAAATGCCCAGAAACCAGCTTGGTCATTTCGAACATGTTGACGGTTCTCTTGCCGCCAAAAACAACAGCCAGCGCATCATCGGCGTTAATGTTTCGCTTGTTTGCCGAATCCTGCAGACCATTCTTTTTAATGTATGCCCAGAGTTTTTTAACGACCTCTGTTCTGGGGAGGGGATCTGCGCCAACGATGGCGGCAAGATCTTCTGATGGTGTGAGTGCCTTCATGAAAGCAGGATTGGGTTTGCGTTTTACTTTAACTTTTGCCACTGCCTTTTTTGGGGCTTTCTTTTTTGCAACTTTTTTCTTTGCGACGACTTTCTTTTTTGCAACTTTTTTCTTTGCAACTTTCTTTTTTGCTGGTTTCTTTTTCGCGGCTTTTTTCTTTGCAGCCATTAAAGACCTCCTGTTAAAAAATGAGTTGGTTAATTTTACGAAGCCAGCGCAAACTTACGATAAAAAAAAAAGAAAGGCAACAGCTAGATCGGTGGTTTTTTCTTTTTTTCAGAGGGGAGACAGGGGCAATAACGCGGTTTTATATTTTCATGGCACAATTATATTGCACGTTGACAAACCCCATTTTTTTCCAAAAAGCCCCGGCACGCTCATCGTTGATCATGTGATAAAGCTCCATGTAGGTCACGCCCTCCTGCTTGAGCCATGCAACCGCCATTTTGAACAGTTTTGTGCCAACGCCGTTTCTTCTGGTTGTTTCTTTGACGTAAATACCATTGATACAGCCGCAGATCGGGGGGATTTCGGCGGGGTAGATTTTTTTGGTTGCCAGACAGTACCCGAGATAGAGGTTGTCTTCTTTGGCAACAAACACACGGCCCTCATCGATATGGATCATTTGCCAGAGGATTTTTTTTAGTTGTGACCTGCCAGACAGATCAACAGACTTACCGTCTATGATTTGATTGAGCAGCCTGATTTCCCTTTCGAGGCCTTCGAGGTGAAGATCAAGGACGGCATCAATCTCTGAGAGTTCCATTTTGCGGATTTGCAGGTTCAATTTTTTTAAGCAGACCGGGGTCAAAAACAGTGTCATTCGGCATTTTGGTCCCTGGTGAAAATGACACTTTTTTACCGCAGACTGCGGGATCAGCAGACCGATTTGGTATTTCGTCCGTCAACCATGACACTGATGATATCGGTATTGGTGATGCTGTTGACAAGATTTAATAAAAAATCGCCTTCTTCGGAGATTGCAGAGCAATCCAAAAGAATCAAGTCGGCTTTTTTGCCCTTTTCGATGGTGCCAATTTCGTTTTCCAGGCCCAAAGCCTTGGCGGCATGGCTTGTGACCATGGACAGGACACCAAAACCGGTCAGGTGTGTGGCGTCACTATGCTGCCGTATAAAGGCCCGCATATCATCCCACAATGAGAGAGTATCGACAGAGGGGATTCCGTCCGTCCCCAATACAGTCAGGATATGCTTTTGCGCCATTTCCTTGTAGGGGGCAATGCCCTGCTGCAGGTACATGTGAGACCTGGGGGTAATGACCACCTTTGACCCTGTTTGTGCGATGTGATCGAGATCTGTTTGGGTGACCTGGGTACAGCCGACCAAAAGGGGGGCGGCAGACAAAAAACCGATTTGGGATAGATGCTGTATGGGTGTCCGCTGGTGCTCCGGAGGGAGCTCGTCCCAGCCAATTGTTGGAAAGAGTGATGAGGCGATTTCGCCTGAAGAATTGTGAAAAAACTCCATTTCTGGAAAACTTTCGGCCGCGTGTATCATGAGGGGGATGTCTGATGACCGGCTGAACTGGCTCATGATTTTTAAGATATTGCGTGAGAGGGTGTAGGTAGAATAAGGCCCCGCGCCAACGCGAATGGATTCGGAGTCGTCTCGGGAGTATTTGTCGATAATGGCCATGGCGCTTTCAAAAAGATCCTTGGCCACCTCGTTATTGATGCTCAGGACCTCGGGAAAAAGGATCGCTCGGACGTTTTTTTGTTCCAGAATGGAAAAGATTCCCTCGTAGCTGCTCATATCGGCAATACAAGTGGTGCCTGCGCTGATGCACTCGTCAACCGCCCATTCGACGGCCATGCGTTGTTCGGACGGGCTGATGTTTTTTTTGTAATTGATGCACCCCATGAGCCATTCGATAAAATTAACAACGCCGCCTTCGTTTCGCACAGGGTCACAAGGGAAGTTTTTGTAAAAACTCATGTCGAGGTGCGTGTGGCAGTTGATGAGCCCCGGCATAATGGCATGATGGGGGTAGTCTTCTTCGGGCGCGTTGAACCCATAGCGCTTAAGAAGGTCCTGCTCTTTGCCGGCGTCTATGATTTCATCACCCTCCAAGGCGACAGCCCCGTCGACAAAGGGCTCGCCTGTCATTGTTATGAGGTACTTTGCGGATATAATACGCATACACAATCTCCTGCGGCTCGCTAACATCAAATAATAATATTATCAATGAGTCTCACTCGTCCCACAAAAATTGCTGCCGCCATCAGGGTGTTTCCCCTCCTGTATTGCGTCATTTTTGAGAGGTCATTTGCATTGAGGCATTCAAAATAATCAACCCTGACCCCCTTATGCTTTGAAAGCTCAGAAAAAAACAGGGACCTTATTTTTTTGACGGGCATGTTTTGTTTAAGGCACAATTTTTTTATGTGATGGAGGGCGAGACTCATACAGGCGGCCGTCTTTCGTTCTTGCTGACTCAAGAAAGTGTTGCGAGAACTCATGGCAAGGCCGTCTTTTTCACGGATGATTTTACCCATGACGACCTTGATCGGGAGATTAAGGTCTTTGGCCATCACCCCGATTGTTAAAAACTGTTGATAGTCCTTTTGTCCAAAAACAGCAAAGTCGGGTTGGATGATGCCAAACAGCTTAAGGACCACGGTTGTAACCCCGCTAAAGTGATGGGGCCTGCTTTTGCCGCAGAGGGTTGTTGTGATGTTATTCACTCGCGCGACCGTCTGATACCCGCAAGGGTACATGTCGCTGTCTTTTGGGATAAAGCAGTAATCAACGCCCAGGGCTTTGAGTTTATTGATGTCCGCTTTTTCATTTCTGGGATAAGCTGCAAAGTCTTCATGCGGCGCAAACTGTGTTGGATTGACAAAGATGGACACAATCGTGATAGCGGCTTTTTTTTGGGCAATCTTTACAAGGGAGAGGTGTCCCTGATGGAGACAGCCCATTGTAGGGACAAGGGCAATTGTTTTTTTGCCTTTGTGTGAGACACAAATGCCCTGCATTTTTTTAATAGAGCGAATGATTTTCATACAAGTTACCAACTTGACTATGACGCGGCCAAATTCTTCTGTTTTGCATGGAATGCGCCCGCGCTCGGTTGACTTTGAAATTCCTATACATCGAATTTTTCTCTTAATGAATCGCCAACAAAATTAAAAGACAAAACAAAAAACATGATAACGGCCCCGGGAAAGATCGAGACATAGGGGGCAACAAGAAGAAGATTAACCCCCTGATCCATGAGTTTTCCCAGGCTGGGGGTTCCCGCAGGCAGGCCAAGACCCAAAAAACTTAAAGCTGATTCTGCAAGAATTACTCCGGCCATGCCAAAGCTTGCCTGAACAATAACCGGCCCCGCCAAATTGGGAAAGACGTGACGCCACAAAATCCTGCTTTTGGGAAGACCCAGAACCGTTGCTGCGAGGATATAGTCGCGAGATTTGAGGCTTAAGACCCCGGCGCGGATCAGCCTTGCGTAACTGACCCACCCCACAAAAGACAAGAGAAGGATCATATTGATGAGGCTTTGTGGAATAAAGGCTGCCACGGTGATGGCAAGCAGGATGCCGGGAAAGGCCTGAAAGACATCTGCCGTAAAAAGAAAGAGCCTGTCTAGAGGCCCACCAAAGAAGCCTGCAATAAATCCAAGGGTTGTTCCCAAAAATAAACAGCACAGGACCACACAGAAACTGACAGCGAGGGAGATCCGCGCGCTATAGAGAATCAGGGACAGGATGTCCCTGCCGTTGGCGTCTGTTCCCAAAAAATGTCCAGCCCCGGGGGCCTGCAGGGCTTCTTCAAGGCTCGAAACAAAAGGATCGTGCGGGGCAAGCAGCGGCCCGGTCAAAATGACGCCATAAACGAAAAAGAGCAGGATGAAAGGTAAAAGCTTCACAAACTGATGCATGAAAATTTTAAAATCGATTGAGCGCGCGTGCACTTCTTGCACAACAGAAGGGCTCAATCACGCACCCCTAGGGCACTTCCTTCGGGGCATCAAAGTCAAGTCGACCACATGTCAACACCGCACACTTTTTGCCGCGCATCCTTTGACGCGCAACAAACAGCACGAAGTGCGTCATCATTGTTGGTCTTTGATCAGCCTAAGCCGTGGATCGACCAACATGTAAAAAAAGTCCGTCAATAAATTCACCACGACATAAGTAAAGGCTATCAGCAGGACACAGCCCTGCACCAGGGCGTAATCTCTTTGGTTGATAGACTCAAGCATGAGAGAGCCAAGCCCTGGCCAACTGAAGATTTTCTCTGTAATGACAGTGCCGGCAAGAAGGGTCCCAAACTGCAGTCCGAGCACGGCAATCAGCGGGATCAGTGCCGTTCGTAAGGCGTGCTTGACGACCACTTTAAAAGGGGACAGGCCTTTTGCCATCGCGGTGCGGATATAATCCCTGCTTAAGACCTCGATGAGCGAGGCCCTAGTCATGCGGGTCAGCAGCGCTGCCATGCCAAGCCCCAGGGTGATACTTGGCAGGAACAGGGAACCGGGAAGATCGCTGCCGCTTAACGGAAACCAGTCGAGGTGAATGGAGAACAAAAGAGCGAGCAGCGGCCCCAGATAAAAACTGGGCAGCGAGACGCCCACGAGCGAAAACACAAGGGTGAGACGGTCAAACAGCGTGTTTTTTTTGACAGCAGAGAGCACACCAAGAGGAAGAGAAAGGACAACCGCCCAGAGAACAGAGGCAAAGGCGAGCTGCAAAGTAGCACCGTATCTCTGCCTGATTTTCGCGTTGACTGGCTTCTCAGAAAAATAGGACCTTCCCAGGTTTCCCTTAAAGAGGTTTTGCAGGTAAAGGCAGTACTGTTCGAAAACAGGTCGGTCAAACCGGTAGGTTTTAACGAGCTCTTGTCTGGCAGAGGGCAGGGCATTCTCTCCCAGGATAAAATCAACAGGGTCGCCAGGGATGAGTCTTAACAGGAAAAACACGAGGGTCACGACCACAAACATGGTTGGGACAAGGGTCATGAGACGCTTAAGAAAGTAGAGAGGCATCGAGGGCCAAGAATAGAAGGTAAAGTCTCAAAAATCAATGAGCGACTATCATCGACAGAATAAAAAAGCGCAAAAAAAAACCTGCCGGGGGGCGGCAGGTTTTTTGTCCTGGTTTATTTAAAGATTGTCAGGTGACCAAGTTAAAATCCGGCGGCAAGCTGCACATTAAGCATGCGCGACTGCTTTTGGATGGTTCGCGAGGCGATTTCACGGCCATACGTTGCAAAGTTGAGTTTAAAATACTTGAAATCAAAACCAACACCGGCTGTTGGATAGGCCTGACTGGCACCAACCCGCACAGACACAGAACGCAGTATTTTGCTGATCTCGGGCCATGTGAGTTCGTAACCGGCATGAAACTTGTTAAGAAAATCTGTGCGGGAGTCGATTTCGCGGATGTCGATGGCAAAGATTGATTTAAACCGCCAGAAGTCGGGGTGAATGGCCGTCCCAAAGTTAAAGGACTGTTTTTGCCTGCCAACCGGCTGGCCAGCAAAGAAACGTGTGTGGCCGATATCCTGCAGGGTTAAGGCAAACTGGGGTTTTAAATAATCCCAGACCTTGCCGTGGATCGGGGGGGCGCCCTTAACACCGACATCGAAGCCCACGCCAAACCCAAACTCGGTGAGACTTAAAATATCACCAAACTCAGCGGTTGCGATGATGTCTCTCTGGGTGACTGTCTCGTCCATTAAATGACGGCCGATAAATTTAACTGCAAGACCAGCCTGCAGCATGTCGTCAAAAAAACTGTAGGCCGAACCCACCATAAGACCGGCATTGGTTTCGACCTCCATGTCTACCGTGCTTGACGCGGCGTTGAGCAGCGCAATCACGCCTTGTGTGTCATAAAACAGCGCGGCAGTGATGTATTTGTGCATCATGACAGCAACGTTGCCCTGCAGGCCAACTTCTTCGTATCTGCCAGTGTTTGCGGCCGCAAAGGCATCGAGGACGTTAATCTTTGCAGCGTTGCCGTTAGCAGCATCGATGTCTTCGGCGAGGTTGGGGATGTCCTGCGCAAAGAAGTTGATAGATTTATAGGAGAACTCGATCGTGGGCAAGAGAAACTGAAAGTGAAACTTTTTTTCGTAGTCGTTAATGGCTGCCGGGTTGTAGAACATGGCGTTTTCGTCGGTCCCTTTGACCGCGATAAACGCATTACCCATACCAAGTGGACGCGTACCCTGCATCATGCGCGGGGTATGGCGTTGGACAAGGGACTCGGCCGTGGCCAGTGAGGACACAGCAACAGACCCGAGAAGGATCAGCAAGGCAAATATGATTTGAATTGATTTTTTTGAGTACATTTGAAGACTCCCCTTAGTAAAGTTTAACAAGTTACTAACCTGACTATTACACGGTTGAGTTCCTCCGTTATGCGAGGAATGCATCCGCGCTCCGTCAATTTTGAAATTCCTGGACATGGACATAAATTCTACTCGCTGGTGTCTGCACCGTAGCAGCTCGAGGACGCGCCTTCAGGATTGAGAGCCGCGCAATTGGCAATGGCTGCCGAGTATGTTATGGTGACCACCGTCGAGGGGTCGCTCGATAGTTCGCACGCAACCCATGCCTGATATTCTCCCTGCGTAAAACCGGCGGCCGCAGAGATGTTGGCCAAGACACAATAGCCCTTTCGTATCTCGTTGAGGTAGGACTCGTCTGCGTCGAGACCTGACTGAATAAGCCGGTCGTCAAACCCGACCAAGTCTGACTGCACGCTGGTTGCGTTGTCTGCGGTGATGAGCGAGGGATCGAAGGTGCCAAAATAATTTGAAGAATAAACACCAATGGCAAAGTGTTCGATGGTTTGCATCATGCCAAGGTCAAAAATGGCGTCGGCGAGTTCTTCGTCTTCGACGGCGGCGTAGCTGGTTGCAGAGGAGATGGCCGCGAAGCCTTCAAGTGTTGTAATGGCGAGTCGTAAATCTGCCATCGTAACTGTGTCTGGTAGAACAGCGGCGATTCTCTCCAAGTCGGAATCGGCGCTTGCTGTTTCCAAATCGATGATCCCTTCGGCAATATCGAGATAATCCAGACCGGACCTACCAAAGTAGGCGTTGGACAGAAGGCGGCCAGCCTCGATGCTTGTTGGATCTGCGGCCAATGCATCGGAGGCCTTTTCGATGGCCTCGTCCCAGTTTTCGTTGTCGAGCGCAAACCTTGCGTCCTCAAGCGCAGACGCAAAATTGGTGGCACAACCGGTGATGCCTGAAATTAAAACGAGTGTTAATAATAATTTTAGTGTTTTCAATTTACCCCCCAAGTCTTGAGATTTGTTTAAAAAAAAACAGGCCCTGACTTAAAACATCTCGACAAAAGAGGCAAGTGATATTTATAGGCAAAAAGGTGTGGCGGGCGACAATTATTTAAGGAGGAAACGTGACAACACCAACACAGATTTTTTTTACTTATGAGATAAAAGACACACAAGGGACTGTGCTCGAATCTGTCCAACAACCTGTTCTGGTCAGGTTGGGAACAGGTCAGGTCTCTCCCTTTCTCGAAGAGCATCTTAAAAAGCAAAAACCGGGAGAAAAGAGCACCGTCAATCTCAAGGCCGCCGAGGCCTTTGGCGAGTACAACGAGGCCCTGATCTTTAAAGTCCCGATTGAAAAAATTCCAAGTCCCGGAAACCTTGGCGATGTGTTGACATCAAAAAACCAACAGGGCGAGGACCTGCATTTAAGAATCATCGACAAAGACGAACAGGTCTGCACGCTCGATGGCAATCATCCCTTTGCCGGCCAGGATCTGGTTTTTGATATCACTGTGGTTGATCCAAAGGTTACCGCGAAAGGACTTGATAGCGGGGAGCCCTCCGAGGGATTTGAGGTTTAAACGCGGCGGTTTTAAGTGTCTGGGAATTGCAAAGTTGACAGAGCGCGGGTGCATTCCTCGCATGACGGAGGAACTCAACCGCGTCAAAGTCAAGTTAGTAACTTGTTTTCGTCTTCGATGATGATCCTGCCGGTCTGGTCTGTTTTAATATCTGTAATACCGGGGTGGTTTTTCTCGATCTCTTTAATGATTTTTTCTCTTTCGCGCAGCGCGTTGACCAGCCGCTTGTTTTCTAGAATGAGCTCGCGGCTCTCCAGGGCCCGCTTGACCGTGAGAGAAAGTTCTTGATTGTCCCAGGGCTTGCGCACGAACTTGTACAAATTAATGCGATTGATTGCCTCAATGGCCACATCGACATCGGCATGGGCCGTGAGCAATATTGTGATGGCTTCCGGATCTGACAGAAGGATTTTTTCGATCAGCTCAATCCCGTTTGTCTCGGGCATTCTGTAATCAGAAATGACAAGGTCAATCTTGGATGTGTTAAAAATATCAAGAGCTGTCTTTGCCGACTCTGCCACAAAGACCTTATGTCCCTCAAACTCAAAGAACATTTTTAAAACTTCAAGGACGTCTGGTTCGTCATCAACCAGTAGAATATTGAATTTCATGATTTCACCCCTGTTTTTTTACCTTTGTTGGCAAGGTCCTTAGCCCCGCTGGTTCTATCAAAATAAAAGATCTTAATAAACCCAAAAGTTTACAGAATGTCTGTCTGCTGTCAACGGAGAAGAAACCTGTATCAAGGATCAGGATGGGAGAATTTTTAAGAATAACAAAATTATTTATTGCTTCATGGTAAAATAAATGCCATGCATTGGTAATACCTGCCGTTTTACACAAAACAGGCGCGCCATTTGTTAACCAGATAAGGCCACAAAAGATCACATGATAAAAGCAAAACCTTCAGTAAGACGTCTTAGCCCCTATATCAATGGGCACCACAATCAGGAACTCATTAATAACCATCGCAAGGTTCTCAAGCTTGATTCCAACGAATCAACGATCGGACCTTCTCCCCGGGTGATCGGCACCGTCATGCAGTATCTGCAGGAGGGGCCGTTAAACTGGTATCCAGACATCGACTCCACCGCTCTTCGTCTCAAACTTGCCCAGTACACAGGGGTACCCAAAAACCACATCCTGACATTCAACGGGTCTGATCATGCCTTAGAGACAATCGCACGTACTTTTTTAGATGCAGGCGACGAGGTTATTTACTTTCAACCAACTTACGATCACTTCAGGGTTTATGCACAAAGCTGTAATGCTCACATGGTCCCTGTTAACGAGGCCCCCGATGCCTCTTTTATCGAATGCATGCAGCAGGCAATCACAAGTCGTACAAAAATGGTTTACCTTGTTAACCCCAATAATCCAACGGGACACACGGTATCGGTGGATACTGTAGAAGCTGCCCTCATAAAATACCCCGAAATTATTTTTATTGTTGATGAAGCCTATTATGAGTTTTGCGAGGTCACAGCATCATCACTCGCTGTGACCCACGACAACATCATGATCACCCGTTCGTTTTCCAAGGCGTTTGGTCTGGCGGGGTTCAGGTGCGGTTATTTAATGGCACACCCGTCTCTTTGTCAGCAGATTAAAAAAATCAGGGTTGGCAAGAGCATCAACACGCTTGCCCAAATTGCGGCCTGCGCGGCACTCGACGATTTAAGCTACATGAGGCGCTACGTAGACGAAGTCAACACATCAAAAAAGTGGCTGATCAATCAACTCAAAAAGCAGGGCATCCCTGTCAAATCAACCCCGGCCAATTACATTCTTATCAGGGTTCAAAACCCCGCAGGGATCCTAAATTACCTGGAGTCGCAAAACATTCACACGAGAGACCGCTCCAAGATCCCGGAGCTTAAAGGGATGATTCGCATCACCATCGGGGACCAACTGGCCATGAAGCGGTTCTGGAAAAAATTTCAAACGATCCCAAAAGAGTGGCTGAGCACAGAGGCCGGCTCGGACGACAAAAACATCGAGAAAAAGATTTGAGGATCACTTTACAATATACACAAGCTCGTTTTCCCGGATCATGCCTAAATTAGACCTTGCTTTTTGCTCAACGTAGCGCGCGTTTTTTAGTTCTTCGATTTCCTCGGTAAACAACAAATTTTCTTTGAGAAGCTGGTTGTTTTTGGCAACAATATCATTTTTTTTCTTTTTTAACTGAACAAGTTCTGTCAGCCCGTCTTTTCCCCAGACGGTCACATAGATAAAAACAACAAGCGCCATAAAATGAAGGAGGTAAAACAGGTAGTTTTGAAGACGATTGGTGATGACGCGTTTTGGATTCACTTTTTATACCCCTTGCGTGACAGCCTAGCCTTGTATCATATCTTGTAAAAAAAGGGAACAATTTTATGGATGAAGAGTTGGGTTAATCACAATCCGCGGGTTTTTTTCTTAATTGTTTTATATCGGCCCTGTGTTTTTTTTGTTCGAGCATTTTTGCCTTTGCTTTTCTGCTGCGTCTTTTTTTTTGTGTGCGGATTTTGTGTCTCTGCCTGTTTTCGTCGCTCTTTTTGCCAAGCATCGCTTGTTCCAGCCGTTCCAGTAAAATCCTGCGTGCAAAAAAACGATTGTCCTCGCGGCTGCGTGTTTTTTGGCAGCGCACAACCAGCCCTGTTTTAAGAAAGGTGAGCTGAACGCAGGAATTGGTCTTGTTGATTTTTTGTCCGCCCTTGCCCGAGCCCTTGATAAAATCTTCTTGCAAATCGGCCTCGCTCACCCCTATGGCCAGCAGGCGCCCGTTGACCTCTGATATCTTTTTTTTCGAGACGGTTTGTTCTGACAATGGATGCCCCCTGTTTTAAAAAAAAACCACCCCTGCCCCTGTTTGCAGCATGCCTCTTTTGCATCCCCCTGCTGTATTATTCTTGCATAGCCATGACCCAAAATCAATGGATCGGTCTTTTTCAGATGATGTTTTTCTTCATGCCAGCCCTTTTTTTTCTGCGCACTTTTGACATTCAAAATGCGTGCAACAAAAAATCAATATTGAAAACAGCTGCGGTCACTGTATGTGTCGTCCTTGTGGTCAGCATTATTCTCAACATGCTGCTTGGCCTGTGGGCGTTGGTTGTCGCCATCCCGCCGGCACTCAAAGAGGCCCTGATCAAACTTCTATCCATAGACAAACCATACGGTTTGGTTATTGATCTCTTTACTGTCTCTTTTATTCCCGCTGTATGTGAAGAGTTTTTTTTTAGGGGTGTTGTGCAAACGGGGCTTTCTTCTTTTATAAAACCCAGGGCCGCCATTATTACGGCGGCCTTCTTTTTTGCTTTTTATCACTTAAATCCGTGGTTCTTTCCCTTTTTCTTTGTGTTGGGTGTTTTGTTTGGTTACGTCTTTCTTAAAACAAGAAACCTCGGAATGGCCGTCCTGGCGCATTTTGTTAATAACGCTTTCGGGGTGGTGGTGATGCACCTGTATGGCCCGGTTTTTTGATTTTGCTGGAAAGGCTTGTTGTGACCTGTTTGCGGGCCTTAAGCCCCTTTCGCCTGCCACCTGCCCATCATAAGTTGTTTAAATGTGATGTCTCTTTTAATCATAAACTGCTGGATCACCGACATGACAGTGTTGACAAAGATGTAAACAACCAGTCCAACAGGCAAAAAAAGCATCAGGGCCGTAAACATGATGGGCATGAACATCATCATCTTCTGCTGCGCGGGATCCACGGTTGCAGCAGGCGTGAGTTTTTGCTGCAGAAACATGAAGACACCCAAAAGAATGGGGGCCACGAAGTAAGGGTCGGGGGCGCTCAAGTCTTTGTAGACACCCAAAAATGGGGCGTGATAGAGTTCGATGGCGTTCCAAAGGACCTTGTATAAAACAATGTAGATGGGCATTTGCAGCAGCAGAGGCAGACACCCTCCCATGGGGTTGACCTTGTGTGTTTTAAATAACTGCATGACCTCTTTGTTCTGTTTTTCTTTGTCGTTTGCAAATTTTTCCTTGATCTCTTTAAGTTTGGGTTGCAGCTGCTGCATCCCTTTCATGGACTGCATGGATTTTTTGTTGATGGGGTGCAGGAGAATCTTGATGATAAAGGTGAGCGCAATAATAACCACTCCCCAGCTTGGGATAAACCCGTGCAGGAAGGTCATGAGCCATAAAATGGGCAGCGCAAGAAAGCTGAACCAGCCGTAATCTACGGATTCTTCGAGAAAGGCGCCGACGGCCTCCAGCTCAGCCAGTTTTTTGGGACCAAGATAGGCAATAAACTCACCCGTTGTTTTTGCGCCGGGACTTAAAGTGATCTCCTGATTGCGGATCTGACCAATGAGAAAATCATCCCTGCGGTCAAAATGAACAGTGACATTTTGTGAAGAGTCTGTAGGCAGCACCATGCCAACGATAAAATACCTTTCGGAAATCGCTGCCCATGAGATATTGCCAAACTCTGTTTGATTGCCTTTAAAATCATCCCAGTTCATGTTTGCGATGAGTTTTTGATCTTTGTAAAGCTCGCTGTAAAAAATATTGGGCTGCTGAAGTTTGAGAAAAGAAAGAACCCCGCCGTCTTTTTTGGGCATGGGTTTTTGCCTGATCTCGCTCTCAAGATAGGGGGCAATGGAAAGGTCGTGGTCCGACAGGTTTGTGATCTGATAATCAACCTGTGCGGCATAATCTGTTTTGAGGCCTCCAAAGGTGATGGTCTTTTCTATTTTAATCTCGCTGTTTTGCCACAAAAGATGGAGGCGGTGCGTGTTGTCTTCCAGGATTTCGTCTTTGATCAGATCAAAGACCTTGTCCCTGTCAAAGCGTGAATACCCCTTAAGGCCCATAAACAGGGCCCGTGATCCTGCCGTGTCCCCCAATAGATTTGTGAAAGGCGCGTTGTCGTTGGCCTCGCGGCGGTAGTTTTTAAGTTCATAACTGGTCAGCATCCCGCCACGGGTTGTGAGAACAACATGGGCTGCCATGGTTTCGATGGGGACATCCCTCGTTAATGCGGTCGTTTCGTTGTTGTCTTTTTGATCAGGGGGAGTCTGCGGCTCTTTTTTTTGCGCAGATGCGACCATCTCCCCGGTCGTGGTTTTGTCCGGGGCAGCAACCGCTGCGTCTTGTTCCTGTTTGTTCTGCTGTGCGTGCGATGTCTGCTGCCTTGAAACAGGTGGGTCAATGTAGGTGTAATAGACAAACATGATCAATATGCTAAAAACAAAAGCGAGGATGAGTCTTGGTCCCTGGCTCATAATGATTACCTTTCCCAATGCGGCGCTGCGTTTTTTGTGTTGCTCTCACGAAGGGGCTGCGGGCGTCTCCTCCGGAACAGGGTCATACCCGCCATCACAAAAAGGGTGACACCGCGCAATTCTTTTAAGGGTCAAAGACAGCGCCTTAAAAAAAGAAAACTTTTTAAAACAACCCATGGCATAAAGAGAACAGGACGGCTCAAACCGGCAGGCCCGCGGCAATAACGGTGAAATGCAATATCGGTATAATTTAAGGAGCGACAGGGTGAATTGGTTGATAGCCTTCAAACCATTTCCTTATACAAGATTTTTCTTTGTGCCATAAGGCCCGCGACAGCCCCTTAAAGGGCCTCCTTGCGATAAAAAAAAGATCCTGCCCTGTGTCTTTGGGGGCAACAGACATCACAATGGCGCGTATACGGCGTTTAAAAAGATTTCTTGTCACGGCATTTCCAGCTTTTCTGGAAAAGGCAAAGGCTGTTCTGGTTACCGACAACTCGGTCTGACGCGCCTTGACTAAAAAAAACTCGGTCCTCAGGGCAAGACGGCCCTTGTTGACCATCTTTATCTCGCCCTTTTTTATTGACGTCCTCATATGCTGTGATGCGTTTTTATTTTTTATACCCCGCCACCGCTAAAGCAGCGCGCCCTTTTCTTCTGCGACTTGTGATCACGCCCCGTCCGCCCACGGTTTTCATACGGTTTCTAAAGCCGCAGGCCCTGATTCTCTTTATTTTGCTAGGGTTGTATGTTCTCTTCATTTTTCACTCCAAAAAAAATTGTTTTTTCAACAGGATAAGAGAGGGCGCTTTTTTACTGCCTTTTAAAAAAATGTCAATCCCTGTCAGACAAAAAAAATTCTTTAGTTTTCCTAACAGGTTGAAGGTTTGTGAAAAAAAAAGATGAATTTTGCTTTACACCCAAAGAAGGCATAGGTAATCATAACGAACGCTGTGAAAACACAAAACGAGTGTAGTTCTTTGAATTGACAAAGTTTTTCGTTATACGCGACACATGTTTTTAAGTCGTGCTGCGATTTTGCCCTGCCGCAAGTCCCGTGTTTTCGGGGTAAAAATAACGGTATTATGTGGGTTTAATCGGTGTAATGTCAGGTTTTGTCACTCCAAAGAGCCTTCGAGTTCTCTTGATCATGTTTTCATTTCGTTAAGGTATGCCCGCTGAGTGGCGTTTTCTCAAAAAAATTTAAGTCTGCGCGAGTGATGGCCGTGTGTCAATGCTGGTCGCTGCGTTTGCGATTGAGGGGTGTTGTTGCCTATGAGTAACGAAATATTATCAAAAGTTCTTGATGGACTGCGAACAAAAATCAATGATTTCAACTACAAGAACTGGTTCCAAAACTTAAACTGGTCTTACGAAGAACCAAACAGGGTCATTGTTAAGGTCCCCTCCCGCTTTGCGAGGGACTGGCTTATCGACCACTATCTCGAGCTTATCAAATTTGAGTTTTTTCGCCTCACAGAAAAAGAACACCAGCTTGTATTTAAAATAGACCGTAACACCAACAAAACATTAGAGCTTTTTCCAGAACCAGGTCAGTCGGAAAAAACAGACACAGACGCACCGGCTTTACCGGCAACCCCCGTCGCAGTGCAGCAGCCTGTCTTAAACAACAGCAGGGCGATTAGCGATCTCGGGTTTAATCCCAAGTACAGGTTCGATAACTACGTGGTCGGGCAATCAAACCAGTTTGTTCATGCTGCATGTCAATCGGTTGCCTGCCAACCAGCGCGCAGTTACAATCCCATGTTTGTCTATGGTGGTGTTGGCCTTGGCAAGACCCACCTTCTCAATGCCATGGGCCTTGAGTGTCTTAAAAAGTACCCCAACTGGCGCGTGATTTACATTACCGGCGAAAAATTTACAAACGAGGTGATCAGTTCTATCAGGTACGGCAAGGGTTATGAATTACGTAAACGTTTTCGTGAAAACTGCGACATGCTTCTGATCGATGATATTCAGTTCATTGCGGGCAAAGAAAGAACCATGGAAGAATTCTTTCACACATTTAATACCCTCTACGAAGCACGCAAACAGATTGTCATGTCCAGCGATCAGCTGCCAAAAAATATTCCAAACCTCGAAGAGCGCCTGAGATCAAGGTTTAGCTGGGGTCTCATGGCCGATATCCAGACCCCCGACTTTGAAACCAGAATGGCCATCCTCAGAAAAAAATCCGAGGATGACAACATCCTGCTCCCCGATGATGTTTGTTCTTTTGTGGCCTCGCATGTCCTCAATAACGTCCGTGACCTCGAAGGCGCGCTGGTGCGCATCTCGGCCTTTGCCTCTCTGGCCAAGCTCCCCATCACGCTTGATCTCGCAAAAGAGGTCCTTAAAAATATCTATACCGATATCAAACCAAGGCTTTCTGTCGAGGGGATTCAAAACAAGGTTGCCGATTTTTATAATCTCAAAATTTCAGATCTCAAATCAAAACGCCGGCACAAAAATCTGGCAGTTCCCAGACAAATCGCCATGTATCTCTGCAAAACGCATCTGGGAGTGAGTTTCCCAGAGATTGGCCACAAGTTTGGCGGCAAGGACCACACAACGGTTATGCATGCTGTCAAAAAAATAAGTAAGTGCATCGACAGCGATTCTGCAACAAAGGCCGATATCCAAAACCTGGAAAAAATTCTTGGTGTCGAGTAGCACCAAGTTACTAACTTGACTTTGACGCGGTTGAATACCTTCGTTTTGCGAGGAATCCTCCCGCGCTCTGTCGGTTTTGAAATTCCTAGACACGAACGTTCCCCTTTTGCATCCTTCAACGTCTGCCTCAATTAAATCCAGCATCGCCTGTCGTGTAGCGTGCTTCAACTGCCGTGTGTTGGTTGCGGTAGTTCGTCAGGTGTCGTGGGTGGGTTCAAAGGGTTAGGGGCTTAAGGGCTGCTTACAAGCTGCGCACGATCAAAAAAACAATCAGCCCCACAGCAAGGGCCCCAACAGCATACAGCAACAGCAGGGAAAGCTTTGGGCTTCCTGCGTGTGTCTCGGTCTTGACAGGTTGGTCCCCTGCCCAGACAAGCGGGGCGTCGCCCTGTTTGCGACCGTTTTCGCGGTCCTCTCTGTGTGCCATCAGGGAGCCTTCCAGTCTTTTCTGGGCATCGCTCGAATGGGACTGCCTCATTTTTTTAAGGGCCTCTGCGCTTTGCTCTTCGGTCACGGTGAGCGCCAGAACCAGATGGGACAGTTTTAAAAAATCAAACTCATCGCCCAAGGCCTTGAGCAGTTCTTTGGGAATCACATCGCCGGGCGCCATCTTTTTTAACAACGCCATCAACTTGGGGTCTTTTAAGACGATCTGGGTAAACTTGTTTAAGGCGAGCTCGCTTTCGCCCGTAAAACTTAGATCTGCCACCAACAGTGGCGCGCCATTCTCACTGTTTACAAAGAGGCCCCGATACAATGCCTGGGCAAGTCTTGCAATCTCAGCCTTTGCGGGTGTCAAGGTGCTTCCTTGCGCCTGGGTATTATTAAAAAAGGTCTGCCATTCTTCCTCTGACTTTGGGGCAAATCGTGCCTTGACACCTTCGGGGAGCGTAGGGACCGCATTCTTGCCGTTCAGAACCTTCTGCAACACATCTTCAAACCGGCTTAAAATTTTTGAGTTCCTCAACTTATCAACCAGTTGCTGCCTTGCCTGTTCAAGCCGCACAGATAATGTTTGTTTAACCTCTTCCTGTTTGTGATGAGAATCTGTCTGGTACTTTAAGGACACCACCTTTTGCGCCATGGCTTGTTTTGCCTTTGCGATTTCATATTTTAAAATCGCTCTTAATTTGTCCTTCTGTTCTGCATGGTGACGCATCCTTGCCAATTGAAGGATCTCCGGTCTTGACAGGATGGATTTTTCAAATTGAGCCGTTTTGTTTAACGACTGTTCCTGCTGTTTGATGGTCTCCTGCTGCATTTTCTGGTGGAGAGGTGTTCCCTTTAACGGTCCCCTAAAAAAGGGTTCTCCGGCAAGCGCCCTGTAGGCCTGAGCAGAGGGTTTGGGCGGCAGAGGCTTCTCCGGTTGCTGTTGTTGCTGTTGCGCAAGAACAGGCTTGTTGTCTTTGTTGTCTGTGGTCTGCAAGGCTTGTTTTGGGAATGCCTGTTTGGGAATGTCCTGCCCCGGAATATCTTTTTTTGGAACATCCTGTTGCAGGGGCGCCTGTTTGTTTTCGGGTGGCGGGGCCTGCCTTTGTGTGCTGATCTTGTGACCAATAAACCCCTCTGGGAGTTTGGCCGCGGTCATGTGTCGGGTGTCTTTTTCAAAACGGGATTCTTCTGGTTTGTGTCTTGATGGTTGCCTTGCCGGTTCTTTTTTTGCAGCGCCTTCTGCAGGCCTCTGCCTCTGCACCCCCTGTTCATCCGTATCTCGAAGGCCGGCATCTTCCATCAGGTTGGCCCGTTGTTCGTCCTTAACTTTCTGCTCTTCTGTCTTTGCCTGTTCTTCTGTCTTTGCTTGTTCTTCTGCTTTTTTTTGTTCTTCTGCCGCCGCGGGCTCTTGAACTGCCGCTGGCCCGTCAGGCCTTGCGTCTTTATCGGGGGCGCCGGTGTCTGGAATACCCTGTGATCCTTTGCCCGTTTGGGACGGCCTGTATGTTTGGATGGGACCTGCCATAAGAACAATGCTGATTTTAACGGGTTATCGGCTTATTTGCAACGAGAGTTTCGGGTGGTGTGTGGAAACAACACAAACGTCGTTGGCTTCGGGAAACGTCACCAGCCACATCAGGAGTAAGTACATTGTGTTTGATCAGGATCTGCAAAATGGGTAAACGAAACAGCTCGGTCATTTGGTTAAAATCATAGTGCGGGCGGTGTTGAAACGTATACCTGCCCACGATTCTTGTACACTTACTATTGAATGTGGTGAAGGTGAAACAATTGAACGCAAAATTGATGTATACACCGCACGGTCATAAACTGAGCTTTTTTATTTGAGAATCCCCCCCTCCCTTGATGGGAGGGGGTTAGGGGGAGGGTGATCTTCCAGCCTATCTCTCCATCAGACATTGCGCGATAATTTCTAGCGCACCTTCTACGTTCTTGAGAAATTCATTGTTGTCAAACCGAATGACTTTATAACCCTCGCT
>JADGCS010000026.1 GCA_015228875.1 Deltaproteobacteria bacterium
CCTCGATTGAAGTTGGCATGCAGCATAAAAAACTGGGAACGTATTTCTATTCATCTGCGAGAAAGACCCAGAAAACGAATTTCTCAGTGGACGACGTATCATGACGGTTATTAAGTTAGCGCTTATGCCCCCTAACCCCCTCCCATCAAGGGAGGGGGGGATTCTCAAATAAAAAAGCTCAGTTTATGACCGTGCGGTGTATAACACCGCCAAATGATGTATTAGCACCCACAAAGAGTTCATCTTTACCGTCTTGATCGACATCACCAGCAGTCATGGAGGCTATATTGATATTCAAATTTGGTCCAAAGATACGTTTGCCAAGGGTATCGTTATTGTCGCTTCGGTAGATTTGTGTACCAATAGAAGTGTGTACAGCCGTAAAAACTTCTTTAATGCCGTCTCCATCGGTGTCACCTAAAACAATTGACGTAACCGTTGCCCCCGATCCAGCAGAAATGCGAACACGATCCCCATAAACAGAATTACCTGTTTCGTTTTTGAAAATTCGTATTCCAGACTCTGTATTAAAACCAGCAAGAATTCCCTTGTTGCGTTCTTTAGACAGATATTTTACCAAATAGCCAAGCTCCATATTGTTATTGCCGTTTACCCAGCGCCGACGAAGAAAGTAATACGCAATTTCAAAAATACCAGGCTTGAACTGACTCAAGAGATTCCACCTCGCTGGTGCCCACTGGTACCTGTTTCCGCCGTCATGTGGGTTATCGATGTGGTCATTCAAATTATAATTCCCGTGGCCATCACAAATGGCAACATGATTAATAAAGGTGTTTCCAAAAGTAACCATGTCATCGTGGCTGAAAACCAACCCCTGATTGTGAGCAATAGTGGCAAATTCGATGCTGAGAGCCGCATGAGAAGTGTCTTCTCTTTTAGAACCTGACTTACTACTATAAGAACCTGAGTACTTATTCCAAAAAAAACTATTGTCGTTGGTGTTTTTATACAAATCACCTTTGAAACGCATTGCAATCTGTTGGGCCCGTTTACGGTATAGATTTCGTTCAGACTGACTGACCCCGTCAATTATATTGCTTAACCTGGCAAGCAAAGATCCCATGGCATGATTTTGATTGATCGGCGGTTCATCTCCTGGTTCTTGGGTACCGGGCTTAAGATACGGACTCACATCAGTTCGGATCTGATAATACCCTTCTTGACCACCAGAGACCTCAACATATTCATCATCGTGGGCGGCTACCGTGTCCTTAATCGCCTTAAGAATTTCGTCTCGTTTGATTCCATAAGTTGTTTTGCCTTGATATGAAACATCGTGCAATTCGGATTCATCAACGGTCTGCACAAATATGACCATGGGCATCAAAATCAGCGCAGAATGAACCACATACGGAACAGCAAATTTTTCATCGTCCTTGCAATCGTCCTGCTGACAATCCAAATTTAATTTATTGTATCTTGTTCCAATTCCCTCATTATAACGCGAATAACATTGTTTGGAGTTTGACAAATAAACTGAATACTTGAGAGATCGCCACGTGGGGAGCGTGACCGAAAGCCCCTTTTTATTGATATAACTGGTCACGCCTCTTATGTCGTCACGCTGTCTCATTATATTGTCGATGCGACGCATGGCCTCGCTTAAATAATCTAAACGAGAAGTATCTGCATGATACATATACAGGTAGCTCTGCACAACTTCAGCTTCCATCCAAGCTAGAGCCCCTTCGTCATTGCTGAATTCACTTTTGTCACGTATCCATCCATTTTCATGACGACAGCTAAACTTGTATTTGATCTCATCTAATTCACTCAATCCTGCAGAAGATGTGCAGGTATCTGGCGGGAGAGACGTCTCAGGGGTCAAGTTATGCGGCGGACATGCGTAAACCTCAAAGGTACAAAAAATATAAATTGATATTACAAACAAGCCAACAAAGAGAAAGTTTAGAACTTTTTTCATTTCGACCCCAATGATTATTGTTAATTTAAAGCACTTTTTATGCCAAAGATTAAACAAATATTACTCTTTTAATTCCTTATAGTTAACCATTGTTGGTGAAATACACATAGGGTAAAAAGGGGTGTTATTGCCCCGGTATTATCCGACCGGCTGGCCTGATTACCTCATGCTACGAAAGATATCATTCAGAAAGACAATGTGCATGCCTAGCAGGAGTTTACTAGATTTTCTTTCTCTTTCTGTTAAAATTAAAATAACTGTCTTTGGTGATTTTACGTCTAAGTCCAGAGGACGATGACGAGTAGGCGCGCTAGCATATCAAAGTTACTGGTCTCGCAAGGCTATATGCTTTGGGTTTTTCAGCGGAATCAATAATAAAGGTTTTTCCCCTTTTTTCCTTTTTTTCAAAAGCAGGCCGCGATTCGCGTACAGGTGAGGATGGCATTTTCGAGTAGCGTCGGGTCTCTGATCATGCGAACCCTGCTCCATAACACCGCGTTGTTGATGATGTGCACTGGCAAATCTGTGTTATTAAGGGCGACCCGGGCCGTTACTGGCAGCAAATCGTTGAGATTGACATCGGCCGGGGCAAAGACCTCATAGTGACTGTCAAAATCCGGCTTGCCTGTGGTGTGCCGCGGCCATTCAGTTTTACCGCCGTAGCGCTGGCGACGTGAAATCACCTGAATCGGAATTGCGGACGGGATTTTTGCGCTGACACGGGAATAGGTGCGGGGGCGCACTTTGCCCGAACCAAAACCCGGTCCGCTATTTGACATCACAAACACATTGGCAACCACATCCACCCCGTCAATCCGGCCGGTGAGTGTTGGGAATACTTTTTTTGTGAAATTGAGACCAAGCTTCTGTGCCGTCGTCATCCAGGTGGCCTCTGCACGACGGTTGGACCTGGAACTAAAAAGAATAATCAGGGTCAGGATCAGCAATCCGCCGAGAGCGCAGCCAAGACCAATGATCAGACCCATGGGCAGTTGAGACATGTAGATCCCTCTCTCACGGAACTTTAGCAGTTGGTGACCGCGAAGCGCAACAATATGTTTCAATGTTTTGGGTTGTCAATATGGGATTCGGCTCAATTCCTGATTTGTCCCTCTATGGTTGTTTAGCATTTCATTGGCACATTCAGATGTCATAACCATAAGTAACTTCTAAATTTTGCTGAGCACTTTCATGCACAGTAAAAGTTGAATCACTATATTGATTGGAAGAGAGGACCATTCGACGGGGTTTTTTGTTTGAAATTCTGACCGTCTTGTGCACAGGCTGTGCGTTATGCAATATCAATTTTTAAGAATTTTTTTTCTGATGTTCTTTTTTTTGATGACAGCGTCTGTGTTCTCAGAAGTTCCTGTTGTCAAAGAAACAGTGACCATTCAGAATGACTCACAACAGGTTATCAATGGGGTGCGCATTGTCTCAAAGTTTAATGAAAGTGAGGATTCAATCCATCAAAAGGCCATGATTGAACCGGGCAAAAGTAAGACCTACGAATTGAACGTCTGGCAGGGCGGCGAGTTCACGGTGAGGGTACAGTACCGCTACAAGGGGGCTGATCAAATGAGCCGTCCCTTTACCGTGACCCTCGACACTGGCAAACCCATCACACCCGTGACTCTCAAATTTGGAGGTAGGGAGCGGGAGGAGTCGGAGTCTGTAGTGTGGTAGATTCTTCCATCCGAACTTCTTGTTAAAATGAGGAGATAATTTCTGGACCGGTCTGCAAGCCCAGGGAGGCAACAAGCTCCCGTGGGTGAGCGAGTTTTTGGATTCGGTGAGGATAAAATAATATAATATAATTTTAGAAGGATAGAAGAAATCATTTGATCAATAATGAACCAGGAGGTTTTGTGTTAAAAAAAGGGATAATTTTTTTTGTTGTTTTGTGTGTTGCGGGTGCGGCGGGTTATTTTATTTATACCCAAAACATTTTTTCTGGTGAGAAAACAAAAAAAATCAAAGAAACAGAAACAATAAAAGCGGGATACAAAAACACCGATGATTCTGACGAAGAGTTTGAGGGGTTTCTGGACTTGTTGCGAGAGCTTCCAAAAAACGAATCCGAAATAGACGAACAAACAACGGTCTTTTACAACGAAAAGGCTCTGAATGAACTCAAAGACTGGCTTGATGACGACGAGGCCATTGTTATGGGGCATTTTAAAAAAATCCTCGAGATCAATTCAGCCTTGGACCTTGAAGAAGACTCCCCAAAGACCTACAGCAAAGAACAAAACGCGGCCCTGTTTGCGCTGACAAAGCTTCCGCTAGAGGTGACGGCGTCACTCATCAAAGAAGAAATTGAACGCGAACTGCCCGAAGCAGACCCAAACGAAGAAACAGAAGTCCACATAGGTTCTGCCTACACCAGAAAAATTATAGGGATAGAGGCCTTGGCACAATTTGATGCCGACTACGTCTTAGGCCTTATTGAAGACGCCCAAACAAATGAGGCTGTCAGGATGTTTGCCGTTAGGGCGCACATGCAAACGGCCACTAATCCCGATGAGGCCGCCAGATATGTTGCTGAATATCTTGACAACGAAGATGACCTGGCGTTTGTGCGTTCATTCAAAAAGAAACTCAAGGCAGGCAAAGAGAAAGAAGCGGCCATGTCAAAGGGTAATGCAAAAACAACAGGCAAGCCAAGGAGGGTTAAATGAAGAAAGCCGTGTTTTATTTGATGCTTCTGATTTCAACGTTAATTTATGGCCGCATTGCCTGGTCGGCGACCATGGTGAGGCCCACCTTGCATGAATATACGCTCAATGGGTGGGGCATAAACTGGGATCATTTGGCACAAGAAATCAGCAATGACTGGTGGTGGAATCTTGGCGCGCCGTATTGGAATTGTGATGAAACAGAAAATTCTTTTGTGAAAAGCTGGACACTTAAAGAAAAGAACAGTGCAGATTTTAGGCAAAGCACCGTGACTTGTGCTGAGTTGCTGTTAAACGGCTACCCCGGCGACACCTACACACGGCAACACTTTTCTTACACAGGCACCGGTCGAACCGGTACAACGACAGTGCCCGACGGTTATTTGCCGGTGGGTCTCGTTGTGCATTATAAAATGGGATACAGTGATGTCGTTGAATTAAAATTGATCAATGTACAACTCATCTATGACAGACCCTTAAACATCTACGAAAAACGGCCCGAGTCAAAAGAGGCCAACGCTGTTTTTGATGATCGCTTTCTCTTTAAGAAAACACTGTTGTGTGACGAGGGGCATGTGATGTACGGGATAGAGCCGGGGTTTTATAAAGATGGCCCAAGTGATGATGAAAGGGCAGAAATAACAGGCATCCTAATTAAATGCAAAACCCTGCACAGCAGACAAAAAAATTAATCATTCTCTCTTCCTGCTCTCCGTGCCCTTTTCCCTTTTCGATGCAGTATATCACAACCTGCTATCACAACCTGCCACTGCTATCACAACCTGCCACCATACTTTTGGACCAAAAGTATGGTGGCACTTACCGAGCATTAAAAAGTACTTGCACTAAACGTTGTAAACGTTTAACATATGAACGGTATGAACGTTCATGAAACAAACAAATGCCTTCTTGATGCACGTTATGACGAACCAGGGCTCTTTCCGCATCTTGAGCAACTGGCAGAACTTCCCATAGCTTTTAAGATGGATTTTGGTCTGGAGAAGCTTCCGCAGGAGCCGGGATTAATCCTGATTCGCGGAGGGAGACAGCTTGGTAAAAGTACATGGCTCGAAAAAGCCATGCGTGAAACAGCCCTGGAACATGGTCCGGGATCTGTTTATTATCTCAACGGCGATGAGATCGGGGATCAAGAGGAATTGTCTGAGTTGATTGGGGATTTGTCTGGACTGTTTAATAAAAAAGCCGCTCAACGGGTTCTCTTTATTGACGAAATAACGGCTGTAAAAAATTGGGAAAAGGCCCTGAAGAAATTGGCAGATCAGGGTATTGTTCGAGACATGTTAATTGTCACAACGGGGTCAAAGACAATCGATTTGCGGAGAGGGACAGAACGACTTCCTGGCCGAAAGGGAAAACTGGATCGTTCAAATTATCGCTTTACGCCTGTTTCATTTTCTGAATTCAAGACAAAAACACAGAACTATTTCTCAAAGGATAAAACCCTTTGGGCCTATATTCTAACTGGAGGTTCACCTGTTGCCATCAACGGTTTGGTGTCGTCTGGCAGGATACCAGAGTACGTCGTTGAGCTGACGAGAGATTGGGTTTTTGGCGAGGTAGCGCTCCAGGGACGCTCCATTGAGTCTATGAAATGGGTGCTTCGTGCCCTTGCAGAAAACGGTGGAATGCCGCTGAGTTTGCATAAGTTGGCAGAGGTTTCTGGATTGGCCAATAATACTGTGGCTCAGGGATATGTTGATCTACTCAAGGACCTGGGCTGTCTGAGCTCAACCATGCGACTTGAATCCAACAAACTCAAGCCACTTGCACGCAAGGCCTCCAAGTATCATTTTACATACCTGCTCGTGCCGATAACCTTTTCGTCGCAGAGGGTGAGAACCCTAGAAGACTTCATAGCGATTCCTGATCATGAAAAGGGGAGATGGATTGAATGGGTGATTGCACAAGAGCTATGGCGGCGTTCGGCCATTGCGGGCGAAGATTCTCCCGAACAGCAGTATTTTTGGAAAAGTGATGAGCATGAGGTGGATTTTATTTTCAAGGACCGTTTTTTTGAGTCCAAGCTCGGGGACACAGAAATCTCAAGGTTTATGTGGTTTCCAAAGGTATTCAAAAATCAAACCCTCGAGGTTGTTTGTGCAACAAAGAAGTCACAAAAAACCACTGCAGGCTTTTGTAAAATTCTGAGCCTTGAAGAATTCTTGTTGGAAAAAGGGGGCTGAACCATGCACGATACCCCACTCTGAAAATTTCAAGACGGAGTGGAGTATTCGTTTCGAGCACCTGTGACTTTGAGCAGTCTTAAGTATGACAAGGCTGCAAAGCTGATTTATTACAAAACCAAGAAGAACAAAGAGCTTGTTTTTAAGGCCAATGATTTTATTGCCAGTGTGGTGCAGCACATTTCCTTCGACTTTGCTCAGGACTGCAGCCGGACAGATACCAGAACATGCGGAGACCTGTACTGAGCTTGTCGAAGTATATGCGGGGTTTTACGCCGCCAATGTGAGGTTGAGGATTCAAAGGGCAGGGGTAGGGGGCAACGGTGATGATAAACAACAGAACTGAAGATCCTAAATTCCGCCTTTCAGATCCAGATGAGGTCCTTGCCTATATTGATTCAATAACCCCTACGTTATGACCCGCCCCCTTTAAATTATCCCAGCTTTTTAAACCTCAAAAAAAAGAAATTTCTGCCCAGTTCATTCCATTTTTTTTGAAAAAAAGTGTGGGGGATGTCGGCAAGCTCCGGGAGGATCTGTCCTTCGCCAAAGACGTTGGCCATTTGGGGAAACTGTTTAAAGTTATCGAGGACCCAGAATGCGTAGTCCCTCACGTCTGTGCCCAGTGTGAATTCTCCACCGGTGCCCAACTTTTGGCAGACGAGTTTGATAAAATCTGTCTGCAGCAGCCTCAAGTGACGGTGCCTGTTTTTGGGCCAGGGGTCGGGAAAGAGAACAAAACATTTTTCGATGGTGTTGTCTGAAATGTTTTTATGAAAGGGGATGCGGGCATCACCGTGAAGGAGTGTGATGTTTTTGAGCCCCTTTTTGATGATACGGGCCTTGATTTTGTAAAATCGCTGCGCGTCGATTTCGATACCCAGTATTTTTTTTTGAGGAAACTGTTCTGCAATAAAAAAAAGAAAATCACCGGTCCCGGGGCCAATCTCGATGATGTCGTTGCGGTCAACCTGCCCTGTTTCGGGGAAAACGGTCGTTTGTTTGTTAAGGATGCGCTCAAGCGGCAGTTGTTTTGGCGATTCTTCGGCGCGCGCGAGCTTGCGTCTGTAGAGTTCTTCGAGGCGGGATGGTTTCATGACAAGTGACTCACTTGACTTTGACGCGGTTGAATTCCTCCGTATTGCGAGAAATACATCCGCGCCCCGTCAACTTTGAAAGTCCTGTTCATAAGTATAGTTTTGTGGCGGTGGATTTAGCAATTGAATTTTGCCACGGGACTGTTATCATGCCGGTGTGGAAGAAAAAATCGAAGAATACATCCATTATTTAAGGATCGAAAAACACCTCGCGGCAAAAACAATAGAGGCCTATGCCCACGATCTGGGTCTGTGGATCAATTTTATACAAAAACAGGGGCTCAAGGATTACGGGGCAACCGAGCAGATTCACTTTCTCGAATTCTCAATGATGCGCAGACAGGACGACGGGGTGTCGGTGACATCGCTTTCACGTAATCTTGTCTCGATCCGCAATTTTTATCATTTTTTAAAGGAACAGAACTACATCGCTACGGACGTCTCTCAACATCTTGATCTCCCCAAAATAGGTTTCAGGCTCCCAAAGTATTTGACACTCCGCGAGGTGGATCTTCTGCTCGAAAATGAGGGGGGCAATCATCAGGGCGGTAAAAAGGATTTTGCGTGGGCAAAGTGTGTACGCAATTATACCATGCTGCAGGTCTTGTATGCCACGGGTTTAAGGGTCTCTGAGCTTGTCAGTCTCAAACTTAACGATATCAACCTGCAGTCCGGCTTTGTACTTGCCTTTGGCAAGGGTTCCAAGGAGCGCTATGTCCCCATGGGGAGTGTGGCGGTGGGGGCGGTGGAGGCATACTATCAGGCGGCCCGGTTAAGGCTGATGGGCAAGGCAAAATCGGGGTACGCGTTTGTAGGCAGGAGGGGCATGCCCGTCACACGGCAGACATTCTGGAAATATTTAAAAGGGAGGGCAAGGCAGACCGGGATCAAAAAGCAAATCAGCCCCCATGTGATTCGTCATTCATTTGCAACGCATCTGCTCGAAAATGGTGCCGACTTACGATCTGTCCAGATCATGCTGGGACATGCCGATATTTCAACCACGCAGTTGTACACGCATATTACCAGGGATCATTTAAGAAGTGTGCATCAAAAATTTCATCCCAGGGGATAGGGGGGCTGTCGGGAAACGCCCTGTTTCTCCGGCAGTTTGAAAATTCAGGTACAGGCAAGCGATCTCGAATGTGTCATCTCCCGCCTTGAACGCGAGATCGAACTCCTCCGTGAATACCGCACGCGCCTTGTTGCCGATGCAGTAACCGGAAAACTCGACGTGCGTGAAGCGGCGATGGGATTACCAGAAGAAGTTGAACTTGATGTCAAAGAAGAAACAACTGATTTGGACGATGATGACGAAGTTGTTGATGAGGAGTCAATATGAGCGGATCGATTCCCAAGGAACCAAAGATCTATCACATTGTTCATGTTGATAGGCTGGCTTCAATTATTTCAGAAGGCAACCTATGGTGTGATGCAGAAATTGCTCGACGTTTTTCTGAGGGTACCAAGATTGGCATGGGCACCATTAAACAAAGACGATTAAATGAGCTTAAACTTTCAAGTCACCCGGACTTACATGTGGGTGACTGTGTGCCGTTCTACTTTTGTCCACGGTCGGTTATGTTGTTTGTGATAAGCAGAGCAAATGACAAAGAGCTTGCCTATCGTGGTGGACAGGGACCCATCATTCATTTAGAGGCTGACTTGAAATATGCCGTTGCTTGGGCAGAAAAACAGGGATTGAGATGGGCATTTACGCTTTCGAATGCTGGAGCGTATTATTTTGAGGATAGGTCTGACCTGACAAAACTGGACGAAATAGACTGGAATGCAGTGCAGGAAAAAAGAGATTGGCGACGATGCAAAGAAGGCAAACAGGCTGAGTTTTTGATTGAATCACGATTTCCTTGGGAGTTGGTGACTCGCATTGGTGTTAATTCATCAACAGTGTGTAACCAAGTAAACGAAATTCTTCGGTCAGTAGTGCATAAGCCATCAGTTCAAATCGTAGAAGATTGGTATTATAAAGCAGGAGGTTCAAAATGATAGAATACAAAAAAGGTAACATTCTTGCAGAAGATGCCGAAGCGTTGGTTAATACAACAAACTGCGTTGGCATTATGGGACGTGGCATAGCGCTTCAGTTCAAAAATACTTTTCCTGATAACTTCAAGTCCTATGCTACTGCTTGCAAGCGAGACGAAGTTCAGCCGGGACGGATGTTTGTATTTGAAACGGGTCGTTTGGACAATCCCCGTTACATTATTAATTTTCCCACCAAACGCCACTGGAAGGGCAAAAGCAGAATGACAGATATAGACGCTGGCCTTTCTGCGTTGGCTTTAGAAATCAAGTCACGAAAGATTTGCTCTATTGCTATACCACCGCTTGGTTGCGGACTAGGTGGATTAGATTGGACAGAGGTACGTCCCCGCATTGAGGTGGCACTGCAAGGTTTAGACAATGTACATATTGTTGTCTTTGAACCCGATAATACGCAGGCAGAGGTACGAAAAAACATATCCAGAGATGTTCCGTCAATGACAGCCGGACGAGCAGCACTGGTTGGTCTGATGGATCGGTATTTGGGTGGACAACTCGACCCCTTTATTACGTTACTCGAGGTACATAAACTCATGTATTTTCAGCAAGCGGCAGGAGAACCACTGAAATTAAACTTTGCAAAGGGACCATTTGGACCTTATGCCGAAAATTTACGGCATGTGCTCAAAGCGATAGAAGGACATCTTGTGTCTGGGTATTCTGACGGGGGAGATACTCCGGACAAGCAACTGACTTTGGTGCCAGGGGCTCGTGTGGATGCTGAGGCGTTTCTTGAAAATAAAACTGACACAAAAAAGAGGATGGAACAGGTTGCAGAACTTGTTGAAGGTTTTGAAACGCCATTTGGTTTGGAACTCCTATCGACTGTTCATTGGATTATGAACAAAGAATCCGTTGTCTCTGTAGATAATGTGGTGGCGCAAACCTATGCTTGGAATGATCGAAAGAAAAAGTTTACCGAACGTCAAATTGCGTTGGCGGTTAATGTGCTTTCACAGAAGGGGTGGACTGAAAAAATCATTAATGCACGACTATCCAGAAGAATATAGACCCGAAGAGATTCTTGTTGAAGATTATCATCAGCAGGATTTTTTTGAAATTAACGAAAGCCATGTGGATTGTGTGCGGTGTTACACAGTCGCAAGTACGGAAACTAAATAGTGTCTGTTGGGAAAGGCCCTGTTTTGAAGTAAAACGAGCGAATCGTCATCGCGAGCGGTGCGTTGCGGTGGACATGACGGGGTCATGTCTAACGCTGTGCGCCCACGCGGCGATCTCCTGAAATCAATTGGTTGCGGGAGATTGCTTCGTTGTTTTACTCCTCGCAATGACGAAAAGCGGCGTTTCCCGACAGACTCCTGGGGCAAAACAGTTCATACAGGATTATAAACATGGAAACAGAGACTCTCTTAAGCAAATTGATTATTGTGATCCTCTTTATGCCGGGATTTTTGTTTTCACTCTCCTGTCACGAGGCGGCCCATGCCTACGCCGCTTTTAAGAGGGGTGATCCCACTGCCAAAAACCTTGGCAGGGTGACGCTTAACCCCATCCCGCACACCGATATCCTTGGCACACTCATTTTGCCGATCATGGGGATCTTTACCGGGTTCTTCTTTGGCTGGGGTAAACCTGTGCCGGTGGATTATCGCAATCTTAAAAATTACAAGCGTGACGCGTTGTGGATCTCGGCGGCAGGGCCGTTGTCAAATTTTTTGCTTGCCCTTGTCTTTTCGGGTCTGGTGCATCTTTATGTTTTTTTTCTCGATGCGATCATCAACATGACTTCCATCACAGCCGCAGGTCTTTTTTTCTGGGCTTTAAAGAGTTATGTGTATCTTAATCTTGCCCTGTGTTTTTTTAATCTGATCCCCATTCAACCACTCGATGGCAGCAAGATTCTTTTTGGAATACTGCCTGATGACACGGCACACAAGATCGACGCCATTTCGCGACGATACGGTATGGTGATCCTGATCGTTCTTATCATGACAGGCGCATTTAAGTATATATTGTGGCCGCCTGTTGATTTTATTGCGGGGATTCTTGTTGGCGGTTGAGTGAGAGGGCGACGAGGTAAATTTCTGTCGAAGACTGTCTGGTCGCTTCAGGGACAACGCTGACGAGTTTTTTAAAATATTTTTTTGTCTCTCTTCTTAATTCTTCTACCTCACCGCCCGGAAAGAGTTTGCATAAAAAATTGCCGCCGGTTTTGAGAATTTTGGCGGCAAAGAGCATCGAGGTAAGGCACAACTCGTAAGACCCAAAGCGGTCCCTGAATTTTACACCCGAGATATTGGGGGAGAGGTCCGAGATCACCCAGCTTGCGCCCTTGTGTGCCCGTTCCAGAATTTTGTGCTGGTTTTCAATGGCTGTAAAATCCCCCTGGATGAAAAGGGTCCCTTCTTTTTTGGGATATTTGAGGGGGAGGAGATCAATACCAATGAGGGTCCCGTTCCCCTTAAGGCGCTCCTCTGCGACCTTAAGCCAGCCGCCCGGCGCGCAGCCCAGATCAATGATGGTGGCCCCGCTTTTAAAAATTTTAAACCGGTCATCGAGCTCCATGATCTTGTAGGCGCTTCTTGCAGGGTAGCCCTCTTTTTTTGCCTTGTTGTAAAAGCGGTCTTTTCTTTCAAATTGTTTTTTTGCCATTGGGGTCTCCATACCCATGTTGCATGATTGGGTTGGGGGTGTGCTCGCTAAAATCATCCACAAAAAAACACAAGCCAAAAGCGCTGCCTTAAAAACCAGCATGATAACAAGAAGATGGTGAAAATAAAGTTTTTATAGAGAAATGACGAGTGGCATCAATATTGCTATGATAAGGTGTATGTGTCTGGAAAGGCGTGTTGTATTCATGCATAGGGATTTCAAAGTCGACAGAGCGCGGGTGCATTCCGCGCAAAATGGAGGAATTCAACCGCGTCATAGTCAAGTGAGTCACTTGATTTTTTAAAGGAGAGATTATGAGTGTTTCACAGGTTAACGTGCAATTAGAATCCCTGGGGCTGGATTTAAGTGTCACGGATTTTATCAATCTCGCTGAGGATGAGGTCGCTCTCGAAAAAAAGATTGATGAGATCATCGAAACCCACCCGGACCTTGTCCTCGAAGAGGTAAAGGCAGAATTTAAAAAAGCCATCGATGAAGCGATCAAGGGGCTCAAGGAGCTTGAAGAAAGGGCAGATGAAGAGGCTGATATTTGTGATGATGAGGATGACGAAGAGGGTGAAGACGAATGGAAGGCAGAAAAAAAAGAGCTCGATGCCCTGCAGAAGACCCTTAAGGGTGTTGATGATGAATTCGAAGGCGCCTTTGAAGAGGCGATGGCAAATTACGAACTGCATCATATTGTCACGAACAAACAGGATGACATGGTGGATTTTGCGAACACGCACTATGTGGATGGCGATGTTATTGATGTCGAGTTGACCGGCGGGACGATCCTTGCAGAGGGAGAGAGGGAAAAAGAAGAGGAATACGTACCGGGTAATTATGATAACGACCAAGCCGGATTGATTACCCACAATGATTATGAAAAGTGGCTCACGACAAAGGAAACAGAACGACTGGACAAATCGCAGAGGTTTTATCTTAAACTTGATTTTGGAGACAGGATCACCGGGATTACTTATGCTGGCGGTGTTGCCACCTTTACGGTCCAGAAGAACAACGGCGCGACGGTGACCTGCCACATCAAAGGGCTGGAGTCCAAGGGGTGTCTGATCAAGATGATGAGCCCTGACACAGAGTTTGTGAGTGATGCTGTTTTAAAGACACTCCCCGATGAGCTGTTAAAGGTGTTGCACAAGGGTGAGGACGACACAGATCTTTACCATGTTTTTAATCAACCCACCGCAGAAGACAAACGGGGAAACATCCAGTTTTACTCCAAGGTAACGGAGGGGATAGAGGCCGCTGTCGATGCCCACACCTCTGGTGTTGACAGGGAAAAGGTACTCGAAAAAACACGCGAGTACATCGGATGGATCTTTGATGCCTTTAATGAAGGTGCCGAATACGGTCTGGATACCGCATGGGCAAAGGTGATGACCGACATGGCCACTCTCGACCCTCAAATAAAAAAAGACGTTGCACAGGCGATCATGATGTCTTTTGCCCTTAACGCCGATCAGGCAACCTTTGGTCTCATCATGCAGTTTGCCATTAAAAAGATCGAAGGCATTTATCTTGAAGACGGTGCATTGGATGCAGAGGAGATGAAGTACATTATATTTATGGAGAACCATGTGGGTGTGGCGGGTTTGTATGGTGGCACCGATTTCTGGGACACAGATGCAAAACCCGCGGAGGGTGATTTACAGCAAAGTTGCAATCAGATTGGTTATGTCTTTGCATCCAATCAGGCGGGGTTCCCCTTCATTATTCCGGGGAGTGTCTGGGATAACAGGGCAGAGTTAGAGGCCGGGATACAGGGGTATCTGGAACTTGTGGGCCAGGTCCCCTTTGCAGAAGAACACCCGATGGCGCGGCAGAGGCTCGAGGATGTGAGCACGGAGGGACAAAAGGCCGGCGAGGTTGGTATGCTGTTCAAGGACTTGATGACGGTTCTCAATGCGGCTGTCCAAGCCAAGGTTGTAGATGAAGAGGGACAAACACACTACGACCTTGATGCGTTTAATCAACTTCTGAGCGATAACAGCGCACTTCTTGTTAATCTGACAGAGGCGCAGATTGCGGCCTTCAAGGATGCTCTTTTACTTGCCGGTGCTCCCGTGGCGTTCAAAATGGCGGCGAGTATCGCCTATGATCGTGCAAACGGCATGACGGAGGGACACGCAGGAGTCTTTGGTTTAGTCCACTATCTTTCAGAGAGCAACCGTGTATTTGGGTAAATCCCGTATCTCCTGTCGCCTTGTATTTTTAAACTGCCGCTTCCAGTTTAATGCATGTCACGGGTTTTGTATTGATCCCTTTTTAACACCATCACCAGCGGAAAATGATCCGAGATCTGCTGTGTGTCAAACTGACGCACGGCAAAGCCTGTTGTTTTAAATTGCGGCGATACAAAAAAATAATCGATGGTCCTGTCAGGTGCATCCCCGTTGTTTGGAAAATGTGTAAAGTACTTTGAGCGGTCAGTACCGTTGAGTTGTTGTGGTGTTGGAAAGACCTGATATTGCCCAAACAGCGGTTGGATTTCTGTGTGTGCGCTGTACAATACCCTGTTTTCCTGTGTGAGCAGATCACGGGCAAAACCCGGTGGCAGCAGATTAAAATCCCCGCCGATGATCCATGGTATTTTCGCCTTGTTTTTTTGGGATAAAAGGCTGTCAACAAAGGCAACCTGCTCTTGCATGGTATTTGTCCCCTGTGCAAAGGCGTCAAGGTGTGTTGTCATAATGGACACGGCGCTGCCGTCTTCTGAAGGCAGGATGGCCTCAAGGATGGCACGTTTAAACTGCAGGTGGCGCACAAAGAAATTATGGGGCATCAGGGGGAGTTGATAGCGCAGGGCCTTGCTGATCCTGTATTTGGAGATGATGGCGAGTTTCATCCCGACACTCCCCATGATTTTTGGGTGCGGGACAAAGGCGGCCTTCCAGTAAAAGGTGCTGGTGTGACAGGGATAGTCTTTGCCCATCGTGGAGAGCAGCGATTGAAGCTGATCCAGATAGTCTGTCCTCGCGGCCTCGTCGTCTAGTTCCTGCAATAGAATAATGTCGGGGTTTTCGTGACGGATGATCTGGATCACGGCTTGCATGGTTTGCTGAACGTCCCGTGCCTCGGGTCTTGTGTCCGGTCCGGACCCGTCGGGCGTGTCGTAGAAGAACACATGTTTCTTTCCTGCCATGTACTGCACGTTCCAATTGAGTATTTTGATATGGCGGTCAACGGGGAGTGCCGGAGTCAAAGGGTCGCAGAAAACTCGTTCTGTCTCGATGTTGTCGGGGTGGTAGGTTGAGAGCCAGAATGCAGGGACGGCGGAGAGGCAGATAATGAGAGCAAGGGCTGTCAGGGATTTTTTAAGCACGAGTCGATTTTTTTAAGGACGTCTTTCATTTCGAACGGTTTGATGATGTAGTCCTCGGCCCCGACTGAGATACCCATTTCGACATCTGCTGTTTGTGCCTTTGCGGATATCATAAGGACGGGGATGTTTTTTGTCTTGTTGTTTGACTTGAGCTGCTTGCAGACCTCAAAACCATTGAGACCAGGCATCATGATGTCGAGCAGGACGATGTGGGGCGGGTTGTCATCGACCGCTGCGAGGCCAGCCTCGCCTGATAGGGCCGAGGCGACATTGTAGCCCTTGGCCTCGAGCGCCATTTGCATGAACTCGATGATTCCGGGTTCGTCATCGATGATGAGTATCTTTGTTTTGGTCATTGCACCTACATTCGATTGAAACACACAAGTTCATTATTCACATGCGCCCAAGTGTAAATGATCTATTTGATCACATCAAGTATTTCTTCGTAGTTAAATGGTTTTAAGACCACCCTTTTGACGCCGAATTTTTTTGCCTTGGTAAATTCACGTGTTGCGGTCAATATGACAATATTGAGGTTCTTGGTTTCGGGGTCTGCCCTCAGTTGTTCGCAGACCTGCCATCCGTCCATACCGGGCATGTTGATGTCGAGCAGGACAATATCGGGTTTAAAACTTTTTGCTTTTTCGATACCCAGTGGGCCGTTGGTGGCTGTGTCTATCTCGTAGCCGGCCTTGGTCAGGCGCATGGCGATGATGTCGTTAAGATCTCCCTCGTCATCTATAATCAGTATTTTTTTGTTGTGTGCCATAAGTTTACTCCTGACATTTTGCGAGCCCCTGATAAGCCTTTTCCAAGAGCCTGTCAGGTTCTTTGTGATCATCAGGGTAGATCGCCATGCCAGTCATTAGTTTTGCATAAATTTTGCCGGATTTTCCGGCACAGAAAAATTTGTGCGATGTATTGCAGATCCTTTTGCCGATCTCGTTGGTGGTGTTTCTGTTTGTGTCTACCAGAATAATGATAAATTCTTTTGTGTCACGTTTAAAATGGCAGAAATCGGTTTTTCTTAATGTTTCGTTGCGAAATTCTCTGGAGATGCTGCTGATCATCGTGGCGAGTTCTTGTTCGGTGGACTCCTGCAGGATTTCGGTGAGGTTTAATATTCTTGTGACGAGAATGCCAAGTGACGTGTTGTTTTTTTCGGCCTTATTGATGATGGTTTCGAGTCCGGCGATAAAGTCGTCGTTTTCGTGGTACTGCGGCAACAGAAAGAAAAATTTTGACCCTTTGCCAATGTCGCTGTCAATCCATATTTTTCCGTTATGCAGGTTGACAATCTGTTTGCAGATGGTGAGTCCCAGCCCTGTTCCTTTGTAGCCTCCTCCACCCATGGGCCTGTTGATTTGTTCAAATTTGTTGAACAGCAGGTGGAGGTGTTCTTTGGCAATACCCGGTCCGTCATCAATGACGCCAACACGGATCATTTCTGTGTTTGGTTTGAAGTCGGTCGGTGATTTTTGAGTGAGGTTTTCGTTGATGACCTGAATGGTGATTGTTTTTTTTGCGTACCTCATGGCATTTTGAATGAGGTTGGTGAGGACCTGCTCTACCATGTCGCTGTCGGCAAACACGGGCGGCAGAATTTTCGGGATTTCACAGACAAAGCTGATGGATTTTTCACGCGCGGTTTCGGAAAAAATTTGCACAATGGAGTGGATCACGGGGACGATGTCGATTTTTCGACGCTGTATATTGACTCTGCCGGATTCGAGTCTTGAGAGATCAAGCAGGTCATTAATAATGCGGGTGAGACGGTTGACATTTTTTAATGTGGTATCGAGGACGAGTGCCTGCTTGTCTGATACGGGGCCGACAATCCCTTCTCGGAGGTTGTTGATGGCCCCCTTGATGATTGTGAGTGGGGTTCTGAGTTCGTGAGACACAATACTGACAAATTCGTCTTTTAATCTGTCGGTTCTTGATTTTTCATTTATTTCTGCGGTGAGTATGGCAACCCTTTTGATCTCGGTGATGTCGTGTAGAGCAATAAGATAACAGTGTTGGTTGTTCCACAGTATCCCCGAGGACCTGATATGCAGGATTCTTTCGTCACCCCGTGGGTTGTTGATGGCCACCTCGAGAATTTTATTTGTGCAGGCGAGCAGTTCGATAATGGGCACATTAAGGTTTTTGGGAGCATCGGTATGATGTTTTGATCCGAGCCTGGTGACCGGGATGATCAGGGGCCTGCCTGTTATTTTTTCGGCGGACCATCCCAGTAATTTTTGGATTGATTCGTTGGTGTACTGGACAACGTTGTTGCTGTTGACCACGATGATTGTTTCGACGCTCTTGTTAATGATATTTTTAAAGTGCTCTTCGGTTTGGATGTTGTTTTGCAGCGCGGGCTTTCTTTTTTTTGAGTTTGTTTGTTTAAGTGTGTGTGTGTCGGGGGCGACAGTTTTGTGGCTTTCTTCCAGATAGTGGGCGCAGAGAGTCTGGATGATCAGGTAGTTGATCTGGTCGAGGTTTGGTTTGTTTTTAAGCACAAGATCGATGTTGGATCTTTTAATAATTTTTTTTAAAAAATTTTGATTTTTGTTTTCGTGAACAACCATGACAGGGGTTGAGTGTTCGAATTGCTCGATCTTTGGCAGAGCAGTTTTAAAGTCCTCTGTACCTGGAACTTCGAAGAGGATCAGATCAACCCCATGCGTGGTCAAATAGGCCAGTGCTTTTTCAAACTGCCCCATGTGTTTGAGCTTGATGCTGATGTTTCCAGAGTCCTGTGGAGTGAGAATAGAATCCAGATAAACGTTGAGCGATTTTTCGGGGCATATCAGGAGAACATTGATGTCTGATGGCACACCAATATCTTTATTTTTTTTGGCGAGAGATGTCCTCATAAATTTACGTACAGGAATTTCAGTCGACAGAGCGCGGGTGCATTCCTCGCAAAATGAAGGAATTCAACCGCGTCAAAGTCAAGTTCGTAACTTGTTTTTTGAATTCTTTCATAATATCAACAGATTGGCAAATGTTTTTCCAATAAGAGTTTGTTAAGAGTTTGTGCAGTAAAAATGCATTCAAACGACAGCCGATGATGGTATGGCAGTCAGCTTGCAGGCGGTTCCTTGACCGTCCTGATGCATCGCCCTTATTCCCTTTGTTTGTCGATTGCCCATGGTCACATGCCAATAACATGACATGTTTTTCAAATTGATAATTTGTAGTTATTTCATTGGCATGGGATGTCAGTGATTAAATATATATAATTACATATAGTTACAATCAGTTATGGCGCAACGCTGACCATGCACTGACAATCTTTATCATTCTGCAAAAACGTGACATCATCCTGATAATCCATTGACATAAAAGGGGTTAATAAAAACCCATTTCAAAAAAACGGCGCTTCAACTATTTGAAATTAATGTAAAAATAAATTGACTCACCTTGGCATAACAATTGCTCCTTAGGGGTTTGAGGGCGTTAAAAAAAGGAGTCTGATTGTTAACAAAACTTGTCACACAAATAAGGTTTATGGCTTTCGCTGGTTTTATCCTCGTGATTTCCTGCGGTGGTTCACAGGGGCTTAACTCGTCAATCACCAGCGATTCCCTAGTCAATCAAAGCGCGACCTACGAGACCGCTGTTGGCGGTCAGGTCCAGGGATTATCTCTCAGCGGTACTGATGTAAAATTCACTATCGCTGATCTTGATCATGATATTGTGATTGCCCTTCACTCTTATGATCAGGGCGAAACCGAAACGGGTTTCAGCCTCAGCACTGCTCACAACAACGCAGGCGAGACGGCATCTCTTAAAAAACTTGGCAGTCAGGAAGCAAGTGCTGCGTGGGACAGCGAAGATCCTTTTGAAAACTTTTTAAGAGAGAGCGAGGCAAAACTGGAACGGGAGGACGCGGCGGCCCCATCAATGATAAAATACGCTGTGACAGAATATGAACTTGGTAGTACCCGTGAATTTAAAGTCATTGATTCATTTTCAGATGGTAACAGCTACGAAAAAATAACGACACGCCTCAAATACCAGAATGAAGATTTTGAGTTCTATGTGGATGTGCGCGATGAAGAATCAATCTCAGACGAAAATCTGACGACCCTGGCATTGGATTTTGAAAACATCATAGGCAAAGAAAGAGACCTCTTTGGTACAGAATCAGACATCAACGGCGATGGGAGGTTCGCGGTTGTGTTTACGCAAGAGGTCAACAATCTCGGTACAGAAATGGGTGGGATTGTCACAGGGTATTTTTATGCCATGGATCTTTTTGACGCCTCAAAATATCCATCAAGCAACGAGATGGAAGTCATTTTTACGTTTGTCCCCGATCCCTCCGGGGAGTATGGTTCTCCTCTTTCGGAATCTTTTGCGGTGAAAAATATCATCAAGGGGGTGCTTCCCCACGAATTTCAGCACATGATCAACTTCAATCAGCATTATTTTGTCAACGAAGGAGAGACAGAACAGGGTTGGCTTAATGAGGCCCTTTCTCATCTGGCAGAAGACCTCTATACATTGAATGATGATAACATGATTGAGGGCTTTGGTCTTGAGAACCCCGCACGTGTGGCGAGTTTCTTTTCCAATATCTCGGAGCTGTGTTTTACCTGCGGCACCAGTCTCTCCGAAAGAGGAGGCGCATACCTTTTCGTCAAATACCTTTTTGAGCAGGCAGAGATTGGCAATCTGCCGGAGGCGGAGAGTGGTGCTGCGTTTCTCGAGGGTCTTTTGACTTCAAACGAGCGGGGCGTGAGTAATATTGTCAGCGCCGTGTTTGGTCCAGGTTCTCCAGACTCTGATTTTAAAGAGCTGCTCGGTCTTTTTTCGCTTGCTATTTATCTCTCCGACACAAATCAAACCGGTGATGACCTTTACCAGTTTCAGGGAATTGACTTGCGCGGCCTTGTCAAAGACAACCGTGGCACGTACCTCAAGGGACCGGGGATTCAGGTGGTTTCGGACCTTCCCTACACATCATCGCTTAAGGGAAACGGTCTCGCCTACATTCAAATCCCGTCTTCCCTTCTTGCGGCAAGCGGTGGTGAGCTGGTTTTTACCGCTGGGGATGGGTCTGATTTTGGCGCCTATGTTATTCAATAATTTCAAATGGTTTTTGATGCGCTGGTGCCGTCACAAATTGTGACACGCTGATACCTCTTTCCTCCTTTTTTACGGCAAATATTACCCGACAGTTTTTAAGGCTGTTCCGTGTCACGTGTAAGTCTTTGATATCCTACCTAAATAAAACACATTCCTCTTCATTCGTTCTTGGCCCAAGGCTTGCTTAATGAAAGCTAGGGCACGGGCGTTTTTATTAATCAAGACATCTTGAGAGGCATCCATGAAGAGAGCAGCGGGCTTTACATCATTGCTGGTTGGTTCATTTTTGCTCTTGTCACTTTTATCGGGTTGTGGATCGAGTTTACAGGGGTCAGTCACATCAACAACACCCGATACATCATCAACAACCGGCGATGAAGTAACAGCCCCTGCCGTTGGGGGACAGGTCAGTGTACTCACGTTGGATAGTGACAGTTCCGAGATTGTATTTTCTGACATTGAAGAAGATGATGAAATCCTGCTCATGCTTCATGCGTACAGCGATGCGGGTGCTTCGTCCTCGTTTCAGATTGGTGCCTCCGAGAACATGATGTTTCTTGAAAAAGAAATATTGGGCGAAGAAGTCGAGGCAGAGGAAGGGGATGCCACTGTGGCGTTTCATGATATCTTGAGGCAATACGAGGAACAGCTCGATGAGGGCGCGCTGCTCGGTGACGGCGGTGCAAAATCGGCAAAGTATTTAATAAAGAAGGCGA
The DNA here is from genome assembly GCA_015228875.1 of Deltaproteobacteria bacterium. Classification (GTDB taxonomy): domain Bacteria; phylum UBA10199; class UBA10199; order UBA10199; family JADGCS01; genus JADGCS01. The sequence continues at coordinate 21,749 of JADGCS010000026.1, forward strand.
CAGTGGGTTATCAAAAATCATTTAAGGTCCTTAACTCCTTTTCCAGTTCGTCGAGTTATGACACAGTGATCGCCACGCTGAGATATGTCACAAGCGATTTTGAAATATATGTAGACAACCGCAATGCCACGACTGTGACCCAGGCAGATTTAAGCGAAATCGCGGAGCGTTTTGCTGCGGTGCTCCCGCTTGAGAAAGAAATTTTTGGTGAAGAGTCTGATGTGGACGCAAACAACAAGTTTGCGGTTCTCTTAACCCAGACCGTGAATGAACTTGGTGGCAGTGCGGGCGGCATGATCACCGGATTTTTTTATGCTGTCGATTTGTTCGACAGTGATCAATACGCGATCAGCAACGAGATGGAGGTTTTTTACACATTTGTTCCAGACCCCGAAGGTGAGTTGGGGTCTTCTGTCTCAAAAGATTTTGCCATGACCAATATCTATCCCGGAGTGCTGGCTCATGAGTTTCAGCACGTCATCAATTTTAACATGCACTACAACATCAATGGCGGGTCGATGGAGAAGAACTGGCTCAACGAAGGGCTGTCACATCTGGCGGAAGATATTTACAGCCACGACTCTGACGGTTACATGACAACAGCCGGTCTCGAAAATCCTGCCAGGGTCTCAAGCTACTTGAGCGACATCAGCAATATTTGTTTCACCTGCGGGACATCACTCAAGGAGAGGGGCGGCTCTTATCTGTTTCTCAGATACCTTTATGAGCAGGCAGAGCTTGGAAATCTTGCCAATGTTGACACCGGCAACGAATTATTAACAGCCCTTCTTGATACCGACTTGCGCGGTACTGAAAATGTGGTGAACGCTGTCTTTGGCAGCACGGCTGTGGAAGAGGATTTTAATACCCTTCTTGGTCTCTTTGGTCTGACAGTCTATCTTTCAAATACGGGCAACTCTAATGATGACAGATTTGGTTTTACCGGTCTCAATCTGCGTGCGGCACAGGATGACAACAGGGGCACAGTCCTTGATGGTCCTGCGGTCCAGAGCATCACGGATCTGCCCTTTGTCGAGACGATCTCCGGCAGTGGTTTTGCCTATCTGCAAATCTCGGGCAAAACAATTATCGAAAACGGCGGGCGTCTGGACTTTTCCTTTGGTTCCAACTCGACGTTTGGCGGGTACATGATTCGGGAGTAGGTTAGAAAATATCATGATATCATAACGATAGGTTAATTGGCCCCTAGGGTCCGTTGTTTTCATCTTTGGTCTCTGTCCTGTATTTCTTTATCCCAAACCCAAAAAACTTTACCCCCTTTCTTTTTTAATTTGTTTGCGTTAAAACCCGTGCGGGTTTTTTTTACGCGTTTCAGCATCGATATTTTATGAGATACCGGTTCGCGTAGGGTGCTCCGCTTTATGCGGGTAAGGAGTAGCCGCATGGATTTAACAGAACACAATCAGGCTTACGAGCGCGTCCAGCGCGCGATAGAGGACTACAAAAACGGCCGGATGGTCATCATGATCGACGACGAAGACCGTGAGAACGAGGGAGATCTCACCATTGCGGCCGAGCGCATCACACCGGAGATTATCAATTTCATGGCGAGATACGGTCGCGGGTTGATCTGTCTGTCGCTCACCGACGAACAGGTGCGTCGTCTTAATCTGACGATGATGTCCACTCAAAACAACAGCAAATACCAGACAGGATTTACAGTCTCCATCGAGGCAGGAGAGGGCGTGACAACAGGGATCTCCGCGGCAGACAGGGCACTCACCATACAGACGGCGATCAATCCCGCGTGCAGGCCCGGCGATATTGTTACACCGGGGCATGTCTTTCCGATACGGGCAAGAAACGGCGGTGTTCTCGTCAGGACCGGCCACACAGAAGGTTCTGTCGATCTCGCAAAACTCGCGGGTCTTAACCCCAGTGCGGTCATCTGCGAGATTCTCAACGACGACGGCACCATGGCGCGTGTCCCCGATCTTGAGGTCTTTAAAGAAAAACACAACCTCAATATTGTCTCCATAGCCGATATCATCAAGTACCGCACGCGTTATGAATCATTAATACACATGGTGGCGGAGAGTACCCTTCCAACAAAATTTGGCCTTTTCAACATCAGGGTTTACGAAAACGACGTGGATGACTATCAACACATCGCGCTCATGGTGGGTGCCATTAATCCCGATGAGCCTGTGATGGTGAGGGTTCACTCCGAGTGTCTCACCGGCGATATCTTTGGTTCGATGCGCTGCGACTGTGGCACGCAACTGCAAGCCGCCATGAAACAAATAGCCGAGCATGGCTGTGGTGTTATCATGTACATCAGGCAGGAGGGCAGGGGGATCGGCCTTGTCAATAAAATCAAGTCCTATAATCTGCAAGATCAGGGTTACGATACCGTAGAGGCAAATGAACAGCTTGGTTTTAAGCCCGACTTAAGGGATTACGGGATTGGTGCCCAGGTCCTTGCCAGTTTAAACATAAAAAAAATCCGGTTGATGACAAACAATCCCAAAAAAATCATTGGACTCAAAGGATACGGTATTGAAATTGTCGATCGTGTGGCCATCGAATGCCTGCCTTCCGATCACAATTTAAAATACCTCAAGGCAAAAAAGAAAAAAATGGGTCACATGTTAAAGAAGGTTTAAATATGGTTAAACAGGTGGCATCAAGAAAAGTTCTGTCAAAAGAAAAAAGAGACGCGGCTGCGGGGCGCAAAAAGATTGCGATTGTTGTCAGTCAGTTTAATCAGGCAATCTGCGACAATCTATTAGAGGGTTGCATTGCGTCTCTTAAAGAAGCGGGCTATCAAAACAACTTTGCTGTGTTTAATGTTGCGGGTGCCTTTGAAATCCCGTTGATGGCAAAGAGGGTTCTGCAAACTAAAAAATACGCGGGCGTTGTGGTGTTGGGGTGCGTGATTCGCGGGGACACGCCTCATTTTGAATACATCAGCCTGGCTGTGACCATGGGTTGTCAGCAGGTGCAGTTGGATACGGGATTTCCTGTTGCCTTTGGCGTGATAACGGTCAATAACAAAGAGCAGGCGCTGGAGCGCTCGGGGCTTAACGAATTTAACAAGGGTCGCGAGGCGGTCATGGCACTTTTGGACAGCCTCGCTACTCTGGCGACACTCTAAAACAAAAGTTCTATGGGTATCAGACGCAAAGCCAGAGAATTGGCCCTCAAGGCCCTGTATGAAAACGAATTTAATGCAGAGGCCCTTTCAAAAATTACGGACAGGATTCAGATCGAGCAGCGGCCCGAACCCGATGTGATGCAGTTTTTACAGCAGCTTTTGACCACATACGAACAAAACAGGGATCATGTTAACCGCACCATTGAGCAGCATTCGAGTCACTGGAAACTCGGCCGCATGGCCAGTGTGGACAGAAACATACTTCGTCTGGGGGTGACCGAGATCATGTACATCGCCGAGGTTCCCAAAAATGTGACCATCAATGAGTGCCTGGAGATAGCCAAAAAATACGGCACTGAGGATTCAAGCAGTTTTGTTAACGGCATTCTTGATAAAATCACCAAAACAACAACGTAATAAAATGAAATTATCTTTTACGAGTCAGCAAATAGACAAAGTCGCCGCAGAATTGGTTGTGTTCATGCATTACGAAGACGATGTGCCTTTTAATGAGTTGTTGGGGCTTTTGGACTGGCGCATTAACGGGCGACTTTCTGCCCTGGTGATGCAGAACAGGTTTGCGGGTCATGCCAGAGAACTTCTGCTCATGCCGTCAGAGTCCCGATTTAAGGCCGAGCAGATTATCATTCTTGGTCTTGGCAAAAGAGCAGAATTCAGCGAGGAACACATCGGTCAGGTCCTCGATTATTTTCTGTCGACTGTCGAAAACATGAAAGTCAAACAGGTCTGTTTTTCACTCAAAGAGCTCCTGCCCTCGCAGTTTGAGTGGCGCAATGCCGTTCGCATTCTTCTCTCAAAGTTTCACGACTGCAAATGCATCACAGAAGTCATTCTGCGCGAGCCCGAAGAACTCGTCCACGATGCCAAAAGAAGGCAAATCAATTTTGGTTCACAGATTGAGGTAAGGTATATTTAGGGGGAGACGACTGCGAAGCGACTATGAAGGGTCTCCATCCCCATCATCATCCCCATCATGACGGAGCTTTGTGCCTTGATGGCATCAGCGTGGGTGTTGCAAAATTGCGGAGAGCGACTTGTTAGGGTAAGTCTTCAAGTCAAGACCTGAGACCTCCCCCCCGACGGGATCTTTGGGTTGACGTAATATATTACGTCATGATATGATGGCTTGATGAAAGAACTTGTCAAGATCAGGTTAGCCAGCCATGTCTCCCAGAGGGGGCTCGCAGAAAAGGCAGGGATTTCTTATAAATCGCTGCAGCTTATTGAGGCAGGGGGGCACGATCCAAAATTATCAACCCTGACAAAAATTGCAGGGGCGCTTCGTTATCCCAAAAAAACATTCACCCAATACATTCTGGATTTTTTTAAAATGCCGCAGGACTCTGTTGCGATTGCTTCAAGACAAATAGCAGAAAGCAAAACATCCGACTGGCGGATTCCTTTTTTTAATTTTGTTGATGCCTTTAGAACCCACAAAAACGCTGTCCTTGTTCTTATGCCTCCCTATCATGGTCTAAAGACAAGTCTCACCGCATTGTTTGCCTCGACCACAGAGGCCCTGTGTGGAGAACTGGGTCTTGTCCCTCCACCGTGGTGCCTGGGCGTATTGCCGCTCGCAGAACCCTATTTTGTTTCCGAGATTCAAAATCTTAAGGCCACAGCACTTGTCGAATCGCCGGTTTATTTTAGAAAACGCAACATCTTTGTCATGGCCGACTTTTTAAAGAGGGTTTAATATGCTCAACACCAGAACAATCAAAAAATTATTTAAAGAACTTAACAACGAACTTTTAAAAAAAAACATCAGGGGTGAGATAGGGATCTGCGGTGGGGCCGTGATGTGTCTGGTTTTTAATGCTCGTAAAGCCACAAAGGATATCGACGGCATCTTTGCACCCACCAAGGAAATACGGGCGGCCGCAAGGCGCGTTGCACAGATTCATGGTCTTGATGAAGGCTGGCTTAATGATGCAGCGAAGGCATTCTTTTACACGGATCCGCCCAGGACAGACGTGATGGCATTTTCAAACTTAAACATCTGGGCACCCCGTGCGGATTATATGCTCGCGATGAAGGCGATCTCGGCAAGGTTTGACACGCAGGATAAAGACGATCTTATTTTTCTTATCCAACACCTCGAACTCAAATCAGAAAAAGAAGTCTTTAACATCATCTTAAAATATTATCCCAAAAATATCATCCCGCCAAAGACCCAGTTTTTAATCGAGGAGTTGTTGGATGATCGATCACCCCTCACTTGAGGGCAGGGCAACTCTCGGACCCTCCGAACCCCATTAAATCTCGTACATCCTGTTGCCCCGTACTCTTTAACTATAAGTCCAGGATAAACGGCGTTAGTGTCTTCCTGTCCCTGATCCCATCCCCTCACACATCTGCCGCGTTTCTTGTTGGAGCAAGTCTCAAGTCAGGATCTGACCCCCAGACCTTTAAAATATCAAGAAACATTTAAATTCATTTGCCGATAACAGTAATGCCGGGCACTTGTGTTTCTTGGCACACACGACACGGAAAATCACATGGCACCTGTTATCAAACATCACGATCACGCACATCATCTGCCAGAATTAGACCAAGCCGACAGGCAGCCGGTGGTTTTTTCTAACAACGAGATGCCCCTTGAAAAACCCATCGTCCCAGCAGGGCTTGACAGGGGGATTCTGGATTACTTTGATGAAGCAATTTCACGGACAGAGAATTTGGTGAGACGCTGCGCGTCCGAAAAACGGCGTGCTCACATGAACGCACTGCGCTTTGGAGGACCAACCAGTTATGTCTGTGCCGTCGCGGATGATCAGGTTGCGAGATTGCAGGGTGATATCGCAAGTGCCGTGAGCAGGATTGCCGGCACCATGGCGACCCCGGGGCAAAATCTCTCTGATGATGTGAACAGGGTCATCGATGAAATTTTTAGAGACAAGCCATCCGAAAAGCAGCGCTTCCTTTATCTCTTAAGCGTCTATCACTTTGAGCCAAAAAATCCAGCCGATGTCTTTGCTGTGTCCGAAAACGTGGATCTTCTCAGTTACAGGCCCGTCATGCTTTTTTATGATTACCTGGTGCGGGAGCTGGGATACAGGTTTGAAGGCTCTTTCCCGGCGCTTGTTAATATTATGCTGAAATATGATGAGATGCGCATGCAGCTTGACTATGAAATAGTGTCGATTGCTTTTAAAAAGATTTCTGGTCAAGGTTCCGAGATCAGCGAGGTCCAATTGCAAGAGCAGGTGCAAAGAGAATTCGAGGCAGCGCAAGTAACCCTGTTTAATGAGTTGAGTGGCAGCATAAAGTCGGACCATTTTAAAAACAAATTACAATCATTCTTAAAAAAATACCCGGTGCCGCTCTCTATGGATGGGATCTTGCTTGTTGAAGCAATGGATGATGCCTCTCTGAGTGAGGTCATATCATCCTCGTCTTCTCTGGAATGGGTGGAGGAGCAGGCTGGCGATTTATATGCCGGTAATGAGATGACCCTTATCCTTGCGCAAAATCTCTGTGCCGAAGGGTTTAATAATTTTATTCAACTCATGGGAACGCTCACCATGCCACGAAGGTCTGAGTGTCTGACCCTGGAGTTTTTTGAAAGACTTCAAAGCAATAAAGACATGGCAGATTTTCTGGCGTTCTGGAACTGGCTTGAAAAGCACTTTATCGGCGAGCCCCTGCCCATGGCATCTTTGACGACACTGCTTTCCAACTGGCGTGATTTGAGAGAAAATAACAGGACTGCAGCCGATGAATTATACTCCGACAAAACCGCATTACAAATTAAGGCGCTTGCAAAAGAACTTGGGCAGCCGGTGGATGAGAACAGTGTCCTGGAGGGGATCAGCAGCTTTTTGTGGGCTGATGACGAAATATCAGCCCTGCGGCTCATCAAACAAAACTACGCGCTCTCTTTTACCAACATCAATGTGTCAGGTATTCGCCAGACCATCAGGCCCCTCATTGCCGAGGGCCTGATTGCCGACATCACTTCACCTGATATGATCGCCATCTATACCGCGGCCGCGAAAGGCGGGCACATTGGGAGCGGACCTGTCGATTATCTGGATTCGTTTTTGCCCACCAGGATTGGACTGAAGCTGCTCGAAAAGAAGGTCCCCGGCTCAAGACCCATCTTGAAGGAACTGGTGCGTACAGGCGTGACCCTGCGACCCTTGATGGTTCTGCAACACACGTCTTTGTTGCCGGATCAAGATGCAAAAAAAGGAAAAACCACGCAACCCGAAGAAGAAAGCACATCACCCTTGTGGCCGTACTTTATTAAAATTATCCTGGCCCTTAAGGACAATCCCGTGCTGATTGCACAATGGCAGGAACTCTCCGCTGTATATGGCTTTGGGGGTGATGTCATTGCACTCAAAGACTGGGTTGATCTTCCACAATCAAAGCGTGAGAGGGCTTTGAGTTCAAGGACAAAAGAGGTCGCGGACATGTTGGTGGCAGATTATGATTACAAGATTGACGTGGCAGGTGTTGTGAGTCTTGCGGACAAGATGGAGTCAGACGCGGCGTTTAAAGAGGCCATTGAGACGGCGTTGCTCCCTTCATGCCGCGATTTTTATCGCGACAACCAAAAGCTCTTTGCCATACGCGCAGACGCTTTTACAGATGAACATGAAGACCGTGTTCTGGCCATCACGAGGCTTTATAAAAAATCTCTGGACAACAAGGCGTATCTCAGGTGGGCAAAAAAATGGCACTCACATCGACAGGACATCGGGCCTTACTTTACCTCCCCCGATTTTGAACCGCATTTAAAAATTCTGGACGATCCCAACCTCGGCATGCTTCTTCTCAAGATGGCAGAACTCTCGATCGATCAACCCCTGCAGGCGTGGAATCTGCATAAAATAGAGTTTCTGCTTAACGATTTTGAGCTGTTTAATACAGCAGAGTTTTCAAATTTTGCCGAGATGTGTTTTTCTGTGTACGGTATCTACCGATGGCCTGACAGAATCTTTCAGATATTTTCCCTCTATAAAATGGGAGAATACACCACGTTTCTTGGCGACAAAAGGACCCACCATTTTCTTGCGGGGCTTAAAAAATACGGTTTTTCATTTTTCGACGATGGAACAAACTCGCTGGAGGCGGCCTGCCGCAACTTGAAAGAACTTTTTGATACAAAGGGTCTTCTTGAAACGGCGGAGCGTATTGGGACCGCCTACAACATTGATCTGGTCGGGCAGATCAGGAAGGTCGAAACCATCGAGACCGGTAGTTTCCTCGACCAAATAGCAGCCCTGCGCACCTCATTAAAGAAACGTGGTTTTGATTTCATAAGTGAGCTTAAAACAATGATTGAGCGGGGGGAGGCAGAGGTTCTGTTTAATCAAGAAACCCTCGCGCTCAAAAAATTCTGTGAAGACAATTATGGCTACAGGTTCTCGATTCTGGACATGCACCCCCTGATCACGATCAGTCGAAACCCTGAAATAATTAAGGCAGTCAAGAGTCCGGAAATGAAGGAAATCATCACTTGCGTACAAGATGAAATAAAAAAAGAAAGTGAGAACCGTGGCCGCAGTCTCGGTTTCAATTTCAGTATTGCCGGTTTTATTGTGGACTTGATCGGTTTGAAAACAGAATTTCAAACCCTGCTGACTGTGTTAAGAGAAAAATATCACTACAGTTTTACCAACCCGAATGATCTTATTTTTTTATCTGATCTGTTAAAACACGAGGAATTTGTTGCCAGCTTACGGGATGCCAGAACACAACAGACCTTTGAGAAGATGCAGAAAGAACAGGGGTATGCCTTTAAGGTGAGGGATATCTATGTCCTCTTTTATCTGGCAGCCCATGCGGGCCTTGTGGATCAAATCTACGACAAGCGCCTGGATGTGATCGCCGAGAGGGTCTTTGGCACACCGCTTAAGCACGATCTTGAGACCCGTATCTGGTTTGAGGCCCTCTGCCGTGACGAACACACAAGAGATCTCCTGACATCCGAGGCATTCCGGGTTATCAAAGAGAGGATGCGTGGCAAGATCAGTATCATGGGCGGTGTGGCAAATGCGGGGGGGTACCTGCAGTTTCTGGAGACCCCCGAGACCCTGGATTTTTTAGAAAAGGTCAATTTTAAGTTTTATGGGGGTGCGGTGCGTTCCTCCGGTTTTTTCGAAAGTGTGCCGAGTCTTAAGCAGATGGTACGCCTGAAAGCGGGTGATTACATCCTGGCCTTAAGTCACGCCTTTGAGGTCATAAACAAAAAAAGAGAGATTCATTTATGGTATGCCTTTGATCCCCTTGATGGCCCTGCATGGGAGGGGATTATTGCACAATATACGGACATCAATGATTTTGTAAAAGAGGTGATTGCGTTTAGTGAAAAAACCGGTGTGCATCGTTTGGCAGCAAACGATATCTATCTGGGACTTATACTTAAGGACCGGTTGATAACCGACAGAAAGTTACTGGAATCCGCAGTCAGCGGGTCTTTTGATCAGGACATTCATCGCAGCGACTCCAATTTTGACAGCTATCATTCGTACAATGACCCCTCAAAATTTACACTGATGCAGCTCAACAAGATCCATCTTTTGCAGCAGTGGCTCATGACTGCGGCAGCCCGCGATCAATTGGGCCGTTTTATTCACAAGGATGTGATCGAGAATCCTCAAACAGAACTTGGTTCTGTCATTGTTTTAAATCCTCAGGGACAACTGGAACATCACGAGTATCCCGCGCATCAGGAGTTTAATAACGGCAGCTATAAAGTTCCGCCCGAGGCCAGAATGGATTATGCGGTCTCTGTGGCAACAGGACATTTACACGCGCTCAAGTTTAACATGGCATCCGCTGCGGGACCAAGCGGCGGCAGATTTACCCTTGGGGGGGACATGACTGTAGCACAGGTTGAGCGGACTGACGCCTTCGTGGCAACGTCGCTCTCTGAAAACGAATTTGCCGTGCACTTTTACACCGCAGAGGGAAATGTTATTTTTTTGGGAAGGTACTCATCAAAGCCTGATGCCTGTGCTGATTAAGGGCAGCAGGGGTGCTTAAACGATATCGAGTGTTTTTTTCATGATCACGCCTCTTGTTTGGTTGGTTGTTGTGGTTGCATAAGGAGTGCCCAGAACACATTCTGTTGTGTTTTTTCAATAGTTTTATGGAAAAGGGTGGGCTTGCTCTCAAAAAAAAGTATGCCAAGGGCAGTTTATTTTGGCACAACCCGTGAGATCACCGCAAACTCGGGAGAGATGGCCTCTTCAAAGGGGATCCATGCCTCAATATTTGTCCCGCCGTGTATGGCCTCGAGCGGAGTGCCGTCGTCAAGAGTGAGAGACCTGATGGTGGTATGGTAGTTTTTTTGGGGTGTGATGATCTCAATGGTGTCTCCGATCACAAGCTTGTTTCTGGGGGTGATGAGAATTTCTCCCTTTCTGGTTTTTTTGACAATACCTCCAAACTCCTGTGTGTAGATATTTGTAACCCCTTCATCGTAGCGCTGAAGATGATGATCGGCGCGGTTGATGAGAAACCCAGCGGTGTATCCCCTGTGATGAATTTTTTTAAGTTCGTTGACAGCGTCTGGATCAAGTCCCCTGCCGCTTAAAAGGTCGTCAATGGCCTTTTTATAAACCCGTGTTGTCATGGAAAGGTAATAAATCGATTTTGTGCGGCCCTCGATTTTTAAGCTGTCAACACCGGCGGTTAAGAGGTCGTTGATGTATTCAATCGCCATCAGGTCCTTGGCATTCATGATGTAGGTGCCGTGCTCGTCTTCGTCAATCGGCATCAACTCTCCCGGTCGCTGGGTTTCTTCCAGAAAAAAATCGCCCTTGAGCGGGGTGTAGTGGGCCTCTTCGGGGAGAGGGCTGTTCGCGTTTTGCCCCGACACCCTGTAGGACCAGCGGCACGCGTTGTTGCAACAGCCGTCGTTGGCATCGCGGTAACTTAAAAAGTTTGACAAGAGGCATCTTCCTGAGTGGGCGATGCACACAGCCCCGTGGACAAAGACCTCGATCTCCATGTTGGGGACGGCGTCTTTGATCTCCCTGATTTCATCGATGGAGAGTTCGCGTGACAGGATGATGCGCGTGATCCCCTGGTTTTTCCAGAAGAGGGCGGTCTCTTTATTCATCACGTTGGCCTGCACGGACAGGTGGATGGGGCAGCCTGGGTATTTTTGTCTCACCATACTGATGAGACCCGGATCGGCCATGATAACGGCATCAGGGCCAGCCGCGATCATTTTTTGAAGCTTGTTGTAGAATGGTTTTATCTTTCTGTTGTGCGCAATAATATTGGCCGTGAGATAGAATTTTTTATTGAGCCCGTGGGTGTAAGCAATCCCTTCATAGATGTTGTCGTCTGTAAACGCATTTTCTCGCGTCCTGAGGGAAAACTGCGGGATCCCCGCATACACGGCATCAGCGCCGTAGGCAAACGCGTATTTGAGTTTTTCGAGGCTCCCTGCAGGGACCACGAGTTCTGGTTTGGTGTTTTGTGTCATCGTGGTTGTGTGGTCATTAAATCCCGTATCTCCCGTCGCTTAGTACTTCGATTCGCAAATACGGTAACGTAATTTGATTACCATTGAATTAAATTTTTGCTCACTCAGTACTGAGTGCCGAGTGAATAAATATGTTGCCATATTTATGAATCGAGGTACTTAGGGCGGTTCAATAGCCGTTTTTAGGATAAAGTGCGTCTGTGTCTCTTTGATCTCATTGCGACCCCATACATTGTCAATTCGTGATTTTCAAGGCTGTGTGCGGAAAAACATCAACACGCGCTGCTCAATACATAACAATAGTCGGCAGGATGACAACACTTGTGATTGCCTGGGTATTTCTCATTTAATACCATGTTGGCCCTAAGACCCAACCCTGCCTTTAAGCCAAAGGAAGATGGGCAGGGGGTTTTTAAGGGGTCAACCAGGAGGCTATGATGGATTTATTACCGGTGACAGGTTGTGAGTCGGGGCATGAGTGCGTACAGACAGAATGTGATCTTTCGCTTGTGACACTCAATGATCAAACATACCGTGTCATGATCAAAGACGGAGACCGTTATATTGGTGATGTTGACGGTGACGGAAAAAAAGATGAGTGGCGCGGGCGGTTTAATGCGTTGAGCCCGTTTGGTGTGGGCGAGTTCAGATTTAATGTCGGTGAGCCGGGTGTGCGTCCCGCGTCGTTTTGTTCCGCAAACGGGAGCGCAGAGCCGTATCATCTTGGAGAGCGCGTGGATGTGGCACAGGGTCGTGATGATGTTGTGTATGATCAAACCATCGCGGGGTGGAGCCTCACAGCGGCAAAGGGCGAGCAGTCGGTCCTGCCCCATCACATACTTGTCAGCATCAACTTTTATACACGACCACTTGATGAGGGGGGTGGCGCTTTCCATAACGTCGACGATATTATACTTGAGTCTCACCCTGCATTAAACACCAACGGATACCGCGATGTCTCGTCGGAGTTTTCATTAAGGTTTGCAAAGTCATCCCTGGATTTTGATTACAGAGGCCTCCTCTCCGTGCCCCCAGCGCAGAGAAAAACAATGCAATACCGCAATGAAGTGCGTGATGTGATGCAGCGGTACTTTAAACTTATCAAAGACATTTATGCATTCTGGCCGATTGTGATTACAGCGAGGCGCAATGGTGATTTTCACTCTTACCCCGATGTGATACTGGAGTATGATGACCGTGTTTACACGGGCCTTGTCAACGAGATGTGGCAGAACAGTCTTAAACTTCTCAGGGATTACGAGGCGGCAAATGCAGATAACAAGGGGTTGCGCCGCGAGCTTGTTGGCGAACTTTATCACCGTATCCAGTTTTCTGACTTGTCATGGGAATCCTTTTTTTACCGTGATCTTGCGGACTCTGTGAGAAAAGAATCATTCTAACAGGTGAGGAACCACTCACCTCCCTCCATTTTCTATTTTCTAATGCCATTTTCATTAGAGATTTTTGAAAATGGAAAATTGAAAATAGAGGGAGGCTGTCTAAATCGACAGCCTCTTTGATACAGGTCGTCCTTACAGTCAGTCATGTAAAAAAAAACAAAAAAAGATGACAACCTTTGCCTGATATGTTCGATAGTCTGACAAAGGAGATTGCTTATGTATATTACAACAAATGCACCGGGGTTTAATGCAATGACAAACTTTGCGGGCCTTGCCCCGCTAAGTAAGTCTGGTGTTGCGCTTCCTCGAGGGGTACATGGTGCTCATAACAGAGGCGGGGCGTTTGCTTTAGGCCCTGTTCCCTTTCGTCCGGTTTTAATTGTTGCAAGGCCTGTGGTGACCACCCTCTGGGCCGCGAAAAAAGGGCATCAGCCCGAGGGCCCTTTTGGCGATCTCGATCCGGTGACAGATAGACGGAGGCGCAGGGATGACGGCATTGGTTGGGGCTATGATGGTAATCCCCATGATGGCGGTGTCGATCAGGGCGGCGATGTCGATAACAGCGGGGGTGTAGGTTGGGATAATGGCGGCGACCCTTATGATGGCGGGGTATCATTTGGCAGCGCTTTTCATGTGCCCTGGTTTGGAATAAAAAACTACCTTGGCGTTGCTCCCCGTCGACCGGTACGTCTCGCTTAAAATACTTTTCAAATATATGTCTTGTTTAAGGCCACTCGTCAGAAGTGGCTTTTTTTTTAAAAAAAACGCAAAAGATTACGCGAAATAGCGCAAAGAAAAAATGTCAAATTAATTTTTTTATAAAATCACAACATTTTGAAAATACTTATTAAATCCTGAATAACAAACGACGAGGAGACGGGGGTCTTTTTTGTTGAAAAATTTTTTTCGTCAAAACAGGGTGTTATTGATTGAAGAGATTAATCACTTGTTAAACACAATATGTTGTGATCTACTCCTGCGGCAGGCACAATATGTTGTGTGGTTCGTGTTGTTGATATCTGTGGATAACTGTGCAGTTTTATGAAATTCAAGGGCAATTATTCTGAATAACCCTGTGGGAAAAATGTCAATAAGTTGTTGGTTTCTAACACCATGATTTTATTTTATTTTTTCGATGTTTCTTAGAAGGGGGAGGGCATGAAGGTCAAAAGAGTTTTTACAAAAAAAGAGGGGACACCGTACGATGGTTTTAAGTTTGTCTCGCGTGTGAGCGAGGTCAAGAATCCCGATGGGTCTATTGTCTTTCACATGGATAACGTCAAGGTCCCAGAGCAATGGTCACAGGTGGCCACCGATGTCCTCGCTCAAAAATATTTTAGAAAGGCGGGTGTGCCCCTTGTCGATGAAGCGGGAAAGGCCGTGCTCAACGAAAACGGCAGACAGAAAACAGGGGCAGAAAATGACGCGAGGCAGGTCTTTAAAAGGCTTGCAGGCTGCTGGCGGTCTTGGGGCGAAAAGTTCGGTTACTTCGATTCGTCAGAAGATGCCGATACCTTTTACGACGAGGTCGTTTACATGCTTGCCGCCCAGATGGGCGCGCCCAACAGCCCCCAGTGGTTTAATACAGGGCTGCACTTTGCCTACGGCATCGATGGTCCAAGCCAGGGGCATTACTATGTCGATCCCGAATCCAAAGAGCTGACACGGTCGGCAAGCTCTTACATGCGCCCGCAGCCCCACGCGTGCTTTATCCAGTCTATCAGCGACGACCTTGTCAACGAGGGCGGCATCATGGACCTCTGGACCAAAGAGGCCAGGCTCTTTAAGTACGGTTCGGGTACCGGGACCAACTTTTCAAACATCCGCGCCAAGGGCGAAAGCCTCTCTGGTGGGGGAAAATCCTCCGGTCTCATGAGTTTTCTCAAAATAGGAGACGCCTCCGCGGGTGCCATAAAATCAGGGGGCACAACCCGACGTGCTGCAAAGATGGTGGTGATCGATGTCGATCATCCCGACATACAAGAATTTGTCAACTGGAAGGTTGTCGAAGAACAAAAAGTGGCGAGCCTGGTCACGGGCTCACAAATCATCAAGGAACAGCTTAACCATATCCTTAACGCGTGTCAGGACAAAGAACTCAAAGATGACCGCTTTAATCCCAAAAAAAATCCCAGACTCAAAAAGGCCATGGCAGCGGCACAACGGTTAAGGATACCCCCAAATTATATTTTCAGGATCATCCAGTTTGCCAGACAGGGTTTTACCAGCGTCGATTTTCAGGACTACAACACCGACTGGAATTCAAAGGCATACGAGACCGTATCGGGACAAAACGCCAACAATACGGTCCGTATCAACAACGATTTTATGCGGGCCGTGAGCAGCGGGAGTGAGTTTTCCCTTAAGGGTCGTATCGATGCAGGCTTTATAAAGACCATCAAGGCCAAGGATCTCTGGGATCAAATCTGCTACGCCGCGTGGAGCTGTGCCGACCCCGGTCTGCAGTTTGATACCACCATCAACGAGTGGCACACCTGCCCCAATGACGGGAGAATCAACGCCAGTAACCCCTGCAGCGAGTACATGTTTCTCGATGACACGGCCTGCAATCTGGCAAGCCTTAACCTTGTCAAATTTTATGATTCCAAAAACAATAAATTCAAACTCACCGAGTACAGACACGCCATCAGGTTATGGACGATCATCCTCGAGATCTCGGTCCTCATGGCGCAGTTCCCTTCAAAACTGATCGCACAAAAAAGTTACGAATTCAGAACACTCGGTCTTGGCTATGCCAATATCGGCGCACTTCTCATGCGCATGGGGCACGCCTATGGCAGCAAAAAGGCATTGAACATCACGGGCGCATTAACAGCCATACTCACCGGCGAGGCTTACGCAACATCTGCAGAAATGGCCAAGGAGCTGGGCCCTTTTCCAAAATACTACCGCAATCAGGAGCACATGCTGCGGGTCATTCGTAATCACCGCCGCGCGGCGTATCATGCATCAGAAGAAGACTACGAAAACCTCACCATCATGCCGACGGCGATTGATCAAAACATGGAGCCCAAAGAGCTTCTCGAGGCGGCCCATCAGGCATGGGACAGCGCCCTCGAAAACGGCAAACGCTACGGCTTTCGCAACGCGCAGGTGTCTGTTCTCGCACCTACGGGGACCATTGGGCTGGTGATGGACTGCGACACCACCGGGATCGAACCCGACTTTGCCCTGGTCAAATTTAAAAAACTCGCGGGCGGTGGTTATTTTAAAATCATCAACGAGTCCGTCCCAAGCGCTCTCAAAAATCTCGGATATTCCAAGGCCGAGACACAGGAAATCATCAATTACTGCCGCGGCACCGGGACCCTAAAATCGGCCCCCTCCATCAATCACGAGACATTATCCGCAAAGGGTTTTACCGCGGAGGTGTTGGAAAAAATAGAGGTTGCCCTTACACAGGCCTTTGACATCACCTTTATCTTTAACAAGCACACCTTGGGCGATGATTTTTTAAAAACCAAACTCAAACTCACAGATCAACAGCTTGATGACTTTGGCTTTAGCCTTCTTAATCATATCGGCTTTACCGACGAAGACATCGAAAAGGCCAACAACTATTGCTGCGGGACCATGACCATCGAGGGCGCCCCGCATCTTAAAAAAGATCACTACTCAATTTTTGATTGCGCGAGTCGCTGCGGCAGATACGGCACACGCTGTATTTCCACAGACGCGCACATCGAGATGATGGCGGCGGCGCAGCCGTTTATTTCGGGGGCCATCTCCAAGACCATCAACATGCAGAATGACGCGACCATCGAGGCCGTCAGCCGCGCCTATTTTAAAAGCTGGGGTCTCATGCTCAAGGCCAATGCCCTTTACCGAGACGGGTCAAAGCTTTCTCAACCTCTTAATACTGTGACGGCCGATATTTTTGATACGATCGAAGAATATAAAGACGAGGCCCAGACCACGGTTATCAAAGAAGTCACAGAAAAAATAGTCTACAGGTATCTTTCAAAGAGACGTGTTCTGCCCAACAGACGCGGCGGATACACCCAAAAGGCCGATGTTGGCGGTCACAAGGTGTATCTCAGGACCGGAGAATTTAAAGACGGGTGCCTTGGCGAAATTTTTCTCGACATGCACAAAGAGGGGGCCGCCTTTCGAAGCCTGATGAACTGCTTTGCGATCGCCATCTCTATTGGCCTGCAGTACGGTGTTCCTCTCGAAGAATTTGTAGAGGCATTTACATTCACCCGCTTCGAACCCAACGGGATTGTCAAGGGACACGACAATATCAAAATGGCCACATCCGTGATCGACTGGATCTTCAGAGACCTCGCGATGAATTACCTCGGTCGTTTTGATCTTGTGCATGTCAAACCCGAAGACATCATCAACACCACCGTGGGTGAACACCGCAGGGAAGACGAAGTATCAGAACACAAAAGCTCTTTTGTCAGGGGGAGTGATGAGCCTGTCAAACTGGTCAAAAGGGCCTATGCAGAGGTACAGGATGTCGGCGGCGGACTGCAAGAGGTCATCAGCAGCCCTGCAAATCTGCGTTTGCAGGTTTCCCAGACAACCACAAGCGAAAAACACTTTAAAGAGGCAAAGCTTAAAGGCTACGAGGGTGACCCCTGTCCCGACTGCGGGCAGTTCACTCTTTTAAGAAATGGATCCTGTCTCAAGTGCGATTCCTGCGGGGCAACAACGGGTTGTTCGTGAGTGGGGTGGATGGGTATTGGTAGTTCGTAGTTCGTAATTCGTAATTCGTTTTATTGCAATCGCCAAAGGCAGGATGAAGAAGCTCGATTTTATTTTTGTCGGCCAGTCAAAAGACCCCTGTTTTGGGGGGCTCGAAAAAAATTACCACACACGGATTAAAAGGTATGTCGATTCAGAAATAATTTTCGTTAAAGACAGCCCCGAAAAAAACGTCGCACTCAAAATAAAAAAAGAATCCGAGGCGCTCCTTGCAAAAATCAAGGCCGGTGATTGTGTGGTTGTCTGTGATGAACACGGCAGGGCCCTTGATACAAGGGCATTTGCGGGTAATCTGCAAGACTGGATCGCACGCAGCCAGCGGGTTGTTTTTGTGGTGGGAGGGGCCTATGGTATGTCGGAGGCGTTGATCAACAAAGGGCAGTGCAAGATCAAACTCTCCGAGATGACCCTGCCTCACGAACTCGCGCGGGTACTTTTATTAGAGCAGGTGTACCGCGGATTTTCGATCCTGCGCGGTGAAAAGTATCACCATTAGCAAATCCTCTTGCCTTTTTTGTTGCTTGGCAGTTTTTTAACAAGCTTGTCAAAATCGCTTTCCTTGTTGGTTTCCTCGGTCAGCCGTAAAGTGCTGAACTTTTCGTATTCGCCCTCGGCCAACTCCCTTGCCATTTCGTGTGAAACTTTACCGGCGTGGGTTAAAATGTCACGGTCGTTAACATTGAGAAAGGCATCGAGCTTGGCGATCCAGTCCGTCATGTGCATAGGAATGCGGCGCATCGCTTGGCCTGCGGCAAAGATTAAATATTGTTCCACCAAGTTGTTGAGGGCTGCCAGTTCATCCTCGTTTAAATAATTTTTGGCAATGATCACATCCTGTTTGCGCACCTTGGAACCCCGCCAGTTTGTGAGCCCCATATTGGGGTTATCTGCCTTGGCACGGGATTGAACAATTTCAGCGGCAGTCTGGCCTGTAATAGCCCAGTGCATTTTATTCTGCACGGTCTTGAAGAAATCGATGCTGATTTCTTGCGTGGGGTCGTAGTCGATGCTGGTGGCGTAAATGTCGGTGATTTTCTGGTAAAAGCGCCGCTCGGAGGTCCGAATATCCTGGATGCGGCGCGTGAGCTCTTCAAAATAATCGAAGGGCTGGTCGGGATTTTTAAGCCGCTCATCGTCAAGCACAAAACCCTTTATGATATATTCTTTGAGTTTCTGCGTGGCCCAAATACGAAAACGGGTGGCCACGGCACTTTTGATGCGGTAGCCAACCGAAATGATGGCATCAAGATTGTAAAAGGCCAGATTACGATGCACATCACGACCGCCTTCTTTTCGAACTACCGAGAAATCCTCGGCAGTTGCCTTTGGCTGTAACTCACCGTCATCATAGATATTTTTTAGGTGAAGGGATATATTATCAGTGGAGCACTGAAACAGCTTGGCCATATCAACTTGCGTGAGCCACACGGTTTCGTTTTCCAGCCGCACATCGATTTTAATCTCTCCGTCCTCGGTGGAATAAACTAGGAATTGGCCTTTGCCACCGACTGTAGAAACACTGGTTGTTTTTTTGATGTTCATGATGCCAACTCCAAAAGTTCAAAATACAAGCTTCATAAGCGGTAGATTTCAGGATAGTTGACGCCTGAACAAATTTTTCAGGCCGCCAATTTCATATCGGCGACAGAACTCCTTTGCAAGTGATTTAAACATACTTCATCGATATAATCCCAATTACGTATTGCTCCACTCCACCTGTTTGGATTTTTTTGTCTTGCCTCTTCATACACTTTTTTTCTTTTCATCAAAATTTCTTTATCCTGACCCAGATGTCTTTGTGATGGAGTTACAAACTTGATGCCGCTGTGAAGGTGTGTATTGTTGTACCAGTCAACAAATCCTTCCGATCAAGTTGAGCAATCCAGTCCTTCATGTGCATCGGCTCATGACTCATGGCTTTGACTTCCGCGAGGTCAAAATAGGCGGAGACAATATTGTTGAGTTTTTTAAGCTCATTTTCCTTAAGGTAATTTTTAGCTATGCCGATATCTTTTTTTGTGACTTCTCCGCCAGAAAAAGTAAGCAGCCCCATAAATGGTTCCCCGGCATTCGCTCTTTTGGCAATAATTTCTGCCGCCGTGTGACCGTGGGCGGCGTAATGAAGCTTATTTTGGACGATCTTGAAGAACTGAATCGATTCACTGGCTCTTGGATCATAGTCCTGACTGGTGGCGTATAGATCGAGCACTTGCCGGTACAGCACCTTTTCGCTGCTGCGAATGTCGCGAATGCGGTCGAGCAGCTCTTTCCAGTACTGACCGCCGCCGGTACCTTTCAAGCGCTCGTCATCAAGGACGAAACCCTTCACAATAAATTCTTTGAGCTTTTGCGTGGCCCAGATACGAAAGCGGGTGGCCACGGCACTTTTGATGCGGTAACCAACCGAGATAATCATATCGAGGCTGTAATAGTCGAGGTTCCTCTGGACGTCGCGGTTGCCTTCCTTGCGAACTGTCAAGATTTCCTTGACAGTTGCCTCCGGCGTAAGCTCTGATTCTTCAAGGACATTTTGGATATGGAGGCTGATGTTCTGCTTGGTTGTCTGGAAGAGATCAGCCATGAGTTGTTGGGTTAGCCAGACAGTCTCGCTCTCCAAACGCACATCAATTTTAATCTCGCCATCCTCGGTGGAATAGACAAGAAATTGTCCTTTGCCGCTGGTGGTTGTAAGTTTTTTGCTCATAGTTATGCTTTCAATACCTCCACATATTCGGCAACAACCTGAAGTTCACCTTCTTCAGCATTCTCAATCACAATAGATTCGTAGGTTGGGTTCGTGGGCTTGAGTGTAATTTTTGTATGCCTCCACTCATCACCTGCCTGCTGCTTTTCGCTCTCATAACGTTTTATGGTATAGCGTTCGCCTGTTTCCGGATCGGCTGTATCCCTTAATTGCACCAGCACAGTTTTTCCCTGACGAGTCCCTTCAACAGGAGATGAAAAAAGACAGTAGGATCCATCAGGAATGCCCGGTTCCATAGACTGGCCAACAACTTGCGCAACAAACATGCCCTTTCGGAGCATGGCTTTAGAATTGATTTCAATCCATTCCCATGCATCGCTTTCGACCTGCTGCGGATTACTGAAAGTACCAGCCGCCGCCTTAAGAGGCACCAAAGGGACACAATTTTTATATTTGTCTTGCTCGCTTGGTGAAACTATCCGAAATGGAAGAATCTTTTGTGTATCGCCATGTCGCGCTTTAATTTCTTCATAGACGCGCTTACGCAAGTATTCTTCAATCACCTGGTTGAAGTTGGGGTCGCCCATGAACTTATTAAAAATATCTTCGTTTTGTTCCATTCGATCGATGAAAAGGGATTCAAGCTCTTTGCTGAAGACATACTTAAAGTTTTCTATTGTATTTGCACGTGCTGCTTGCTGGAGGTTTTCATCCGCCACGGCATCCTCTACAACGGAATCCAGAAACAACTGATCAGCAGGCTTGAAGTCAGTGCCAAAGCGGTCATTGAGAACGTCGATCAGCTTTGATAATTGGACGAGTTCATCATGGATTTTCCCTGTGCCAACGGCAGAGGGCCCTTTCAGTTCACCTTGCATTGACTTTTGCAATACAATGGAACCCTCACTGATTTTTTGAAGTCGATAGTATTTGAGGGCAACCTCATCATCGAAATCATAGCGTGGACCGGTTTCTCTCCTGGGCAGTTTTTTTAGCAAGAATCGTCCAAAGGTGTAGAGTTTTTCTAATTCTGAATCCTGATAGGGAATAATCTGGGAGAGAAAGGAATAGAGATTACGAAAGGCCTGTAATTTTCCCCTAAATAGTTCTTGTTCGGCTTCCTTTTCTTTTTTCCAGTTTTCGTCATTCTTTACATCTCTCATTTCGTCCTTCAGAGATTTAAACCGATCGACAACACGGTCCAGAATTGAATTGATTTTTGCGTGGTCTGTTACGGTGTGAGATGCTTTCGGCAGGTAATACGTTTGGCAGAATTCCTCGACATCTTCTGCATGATAAACGCCATATCCATCCAGCTCAGACTGCAAGGTGTAGAGTTGCTGCGGATCGGCTTCCTCCCCAACGGTCGTGGTTTCATAGTAATCTTGAAAGGCACGGAGAATTTCAGATCGTTCATTGTAAAAATCGAGGATGAAGGTATCTTCTTTTCCGGGGAACGTCCTGTTATACTCAACGCGGTCACAATTTGAGTTTTTCTCAATAAAAAAAACATTAACAAGTGTTGTATTTCACTTTTACATAGATTGATACTTTTGAGGTCTCCCCCCCCTCCCTTGATGGGAGGGGGTTGGGGGCATAAGCGCTAACTTAATATATGGACTTTTGGATTGAAAAATAATATAAAAGTGCCTTCTAATGGGGGGGCACGATGCAGAAAATCAAATCAGTTCACGAAGATTGGGATTATTTGGTTCGATTTTTGCCAACAGGATGGCAAGAACAATCAAGAGAGCTTGGCGCATTAAGGAGAGTCAGAAATTTTAAAGATGCGGAAGCGTTGTTGCGGTCGCTATTGATACATTTTGTTGATGGGTGCTCTTTGCGTGAAACAGCAACTCGTATCAAAGAGGGTGGCATAGCCGATGTTTCAGATGTTGCGTTGTTGAAGCGATTAAATTGTTCTGGTGAATGGTTAAGGTGGATGGCGTGTGAGCTGATGAAAAAATGGAGATCAAAACCTCCCGCTGATATTTTCCCCAAAGGGTATTCGTTTCGGATTGTTGATGGGACAATGGTCAATGAACCCGGTAGCACAGGATCAGATTGGAGGATTCATTACTCGATTGGTATGTCCAGTTTGCGGTGTGATGAGGTAAAAGTTACAGATGTTAAGACAGGTGAGAGTTTTAAACGGTTTAGTGTCAAGAGTGGCGATGTTTTTCTGGGTGACCGCGGGTATTGTCATACGCCAGGCATTGAACACGTCAAAAAAAATGGTGGTGATGTGTTGGTCAGGATTAACTTAACGTGTTTACCGTTGTATGACAAGAAGG
>JADGCS010000027.1 GCA_015228875.1 Deltaproteobacteria bacterium
CGCTGCCGCGGGCATGCGCCCGCTTGTCCTCGCACCTGCTCGGCGCTTCACTCGGTTCGATTCCCTTGCATTTTGCTCAAAAAAAAAACACCTGTCGGTGCTTTTTTTCTTGAGCGGGCGATGGGAATCGAACCCACACGCTAAGCTTGGGAAGCTTATATGCTACCACTACATCACGCCCGCAGAATGGAACGAAGCGACATTCCCTCCATTTTCAATTTTCTATTTTCCAATGCGAAATCAACCGCTTAAATCTATATTATCAATCGGTTAGACTTTGCAAACAAAGTTTGTGATGATTTGATATTGCTCTGGATTTAAAAAATCTCCACTATACTTCCACACTTTTTCTGAAAACATCGACTTTTTGTTAAGAAATGAGTCTGAGAATGGGTCTTTTTTCGATGCCCAATGTGGGCAATTTGGTGACGGCCTTTACCAGCTCGTCATCTTGTATTTCTGTATATACGTTCATGGTCAATTGAATAGAGCAAGTTTAAAAAACTATCTGTTTCCGCCCGACTGATAGGGTCGGGCGGGCTTAATTTACAGGTCTTGATAAATGTCAGTCCTGTTTTATTATTACAATTTACAGCCATATGGCTCGTGTTTCCCGAGTGTTACAACAATGTTTTTTGTTTTTGTAATCTGGTGTGATGCATTCTTGTGGCACTCCCATCGCTGTCATGAAGGAATCTCCCTCAACACCCCCAACACCTCATCAATATTGGGTCGCCTGGCAGCATCTAAATTGATGCACCTGCCTACCAAGTCCTTCCATTTTGAAAACTGGACATGATCTGGGTCGGTTTGACCTGTTAGCAGATAGATAAATATCTTACCCAAAGAATAAATGTCAGCACTGGGGGCTGCCTGTACCCCTTCGAGTTGTTCTGGGGCCATGTAACCAAGAGTCCCTGCCTTTTGAAAGGTCTTTTGGGTCATCATGCGGGAGAGGTTTTTTGAGATGCCAAAATCTGTCAGCTTCCAGACATTGTCATCTTCAGAATATAATATATTGGCGGGCTTGAGATCTCTGTGAATGATGTCGTCTGAGTGAATCTCTTTAACTGCTTCTGCCAGATTTAAACCAATCCTTTTGGCTTCGTCTACACTGAGACCCTGCCCATCATTTTTGTTTTTTACATAGTTTTCAAGATCACCACCTTCAACATAGTCAGATATAATTGCAATATAATGATCGTCCCTTACATGGTCTAATATTTCTACAAAATATCTGTTTTGACTGCGCATGAGCTTGTCATAGATTCTCATCTCGCGTTCAAGGGCATCTTTGTTGCACGAGCTTGTCTTAACCCGCTTTAAAAAAACAATATGACCAGTCTCTGTATGACGGGCTTTAAAGACCTCAGCCATGCCTGCTGCGGGCAGTTCTTTTAAGAGTTCATATTTGTGAAAAATCTCAATTTCAGCAGGATTACTGTCTTGATCACTGTCTTTATCCTCTTTGCTTTCTATTTGAACATCTTCTGGTTTTTCTTCTCTGACAGGGCCATTCCCATCCCCTGACTCGTCAATAACCTCACCCACCTTTTGATAATAGTAATTTGGAAATTCATTTTCTTCGCTGGTCTTAACAGCAACAGAGACCCCCGATTGTCTTTTATAAGAAAAATCAACATCGGGGTAGGTGGGGTCAATCCTCATGAGTTGATCTTTAACCCTTTTGCGACCCTCTATAGAAAAATTCAACAATTCTTCGATCTCTCCCTTGGATGCCTCACCATGAGGAAACAATATTTTCATCATGCCAGAAAAGGTCTTGTTGATACCATCTCCATCCCTTGTAGAAATATCACTCGAAAGGATGAAATGATCTTTATATTGCTGTGTGTAATCTTGATTTCTTAGGCTTCTTAATATTTCTGCAAGATAGTCCACCACAAAACCATACCCCTCGGAATACATTTCATTTCTTAAAATATCTATTTCCCAGCCAGGGATATAAAAATGGAGCCTGTCTAAAAAGGCCGAATCATGATACTTGGGCGGCAACTCATCAAAAAGATCTGTGTGTTTAAGCATCTGCTCAACGGTGTTTTGTGTGTTACCCACAAACACCATAGACGCCTCTGCCCCTTGGGTTTCGATCCCCCGTGAGAAAGACTTGTTGGCCATGTAATTTTTTAAAATATCTACAAGGGCCTTGTCGGTTCTTTTGGTTTTTCCTGCAAACTCGTCCAAGGCTACAACATCCCAATAACCTACAAGACCAATCTTGCCCGTGCTGTTGTTAACAAACAACTTGGGTACTGATATTTCACCCCCTGAGACAAGCATCCCATGGGGTGAAAACTCTGAATATATGTGGGACTTTCCTGTGCCTTTGGGCCCTAACTCAATGAGATTATAATTTCGTTCGCAAAAGGGTATTAATCTGACGAGCTGCAATAATTTTAATCTTCTACTGAAATACTTTGGATTAAAACCAATGCTTTGAATCAAAAGATCAATCCATTCATTGGTAGTAAATTGCTTTCTTGTCTCAATATACTTTTCGTAATCAAAATTTGAGAGTTGAATAGGTTTTAATTTATCTAAAATCCATGGTGAAGCTGTTTTGTCCTCTGTGTAGGCATACTCCATGTCAGCAATACACCAAATACCACTGACCAGTAATTTTTTATGCTTATTAATGGTATCTGAATCTACAATGACCTTGTTGATCCCCAGATTTGAAAATGTAGCCTCATACGCCCCTGTTCTGTCATTTAAGTCTGCCCTTATTTTATCTATGACCTTGTGATGACCTTTTTCTTTGATGGTAGATCTGATGAGTCCAGCTTCATTTCTGTGAACATAATGGTTTTTTAAAACCTCTTTGACTGTCTCTATCCCAGACTTGATACTTGGTTCGTCCGAGGTGGCACAGTATTGTCCAAGCAGATACTCAAGCACATAAGATGGCACTATGGCATTGCCTTTGACAGTTTTAACCAGATCTTTTCTGACAACACTGCCTTCAAAGTGGGTATTAATTTTTGTGTCTAATTCATCCATAATTGACTCACTGGTTTTTTTGTTAAAAATCGAAGTCTGAAGTAAAAGACCGACGCACCATGTATTTTACCGATTTGTACTCTCTATAATGTGCCGTACCAGTTTCTCTTTCTTCGAGTCTTAGAATCACCACTTGTCCGTTGGCCTTGTCAGCTTCTTTGGTTAACACAAATCTGACTGGCATCTCCCTTTCTCGTGGGCGTTCAGAGACCAAGTCAAAATTAATTTCGTGTACATCAGAGATTAATTGTCCCAACATGGTGTAAATGCCAGCTCTTAGCTTGCGGGGTTGTGTTTTATCGCTCACAGGTGTCGACTGATAAAATACAACTGACAATTGACCTGTACTGATGACAGTGGTTGTGCCTTTAAGGATTTCTACCTCTACATATTCAACGTCACTTTGTCTTTTTTTGTTTATGTGGATGACAGGTATGACTATCTCCTGCAAACTTGCCCCGCCATGAACATACCTGCTACCCGATCCACGAAGTCTCAATCGATTGATGGATTTAGGAAAGACCACATCCACATCACCCGCTAAGCCCAGCTGATGGCTGCTAAACTTCATCAAACGTGGATCTGCTTTTAAATTTTTGCCTATGACAAATCGTCTGTTTCGATACAAAACCTGCTCACCATCTATTTCAATATCTGTAAAATCACTCTCTTCTACAGGTTGATGCTGATAGATAAATCCATGGTCGCTTGTTAAGAGGATGTTTGAGGCATTTGCAGCTGTTAATTTTTTAATGAGCTTGATCATTTCTTCAATTGTATCTCCAACAGCCTTAAACACCCTGTCTTCGCTGTCGCGGCTATCTCCGGTTTTATCTATGAAATTATGATAAATATACACGACATCATTATCTCTAAACAAAGCCCTGCTCTCATCTTTGTTCAGTTCAAAGAGGTTTTTAGAATTCATCGCTGTGACAGACTGGGTCATTGATGACTTTAAAATTTTAACTCGGGCATCTATTCCTGCGGTGCCTTGATTGTCTGCATCAACATACCCCGTATCATCCGCCCGCAGGCTCAAGCTTTTGTGGGGTAGCAGGGCCGCCATGCCAAGTTGTGTATAAGAGGGGAGCATTGATACCATAGGTTTTAATGTCGCTTCATATTTGTCTTCTTGTCTGATCTTGCTTAGAAGTTCATCCCCAATCTCGTATCTCAGGGCATCAGAGATAATCACAAAGACCTTGTTGCCTTTTTCAAGATAGGGTTGCACCCATTTTTTAAAGAATTGATCTTGCCTGGTCACGCCTGTTGGCAACCAGTGATCGATCTGATCTATGAGTCCCTGCCAGTGATCATTTACTTTTAAGAGATAATTATTTGTATATTGCTTTTCTATCTGCGTGAGCAATGGTTCGAGCAGTGTTGTTTCTTTTGTGATGCCTGCATGATAGATCACCTTGCGATAAAGTTGATCCAGTTTAAACCAGTTTTTTACATAGCATTCAAGACCAGCATCTATAGTTTCGATATCAATATTAATCTCAGAGAGTATCTTTGTGAACAGGGCCGTGTTCTCTATGACCTCATATTCGTTTTCGTATTTATCAAACCAGTGAGATTGTTTTCTTCTTCTCACAAGAAGGGTACAATCACCCTGTGAGATGGTACAATCACAAACAGCCTTGATAAGATCAAAGATGATTTTTCGTTCTATGATTTCAAAATAGTCAATATCTGCCAAATCTCGATAGTCCTTTTGATAAAGTCCAACTTTTATATTTAAAATATCAGCACATTGTTTTGATAACCCTTCAAAGGCATTTTTTTGGGTCATGCTGTCTTTCCATCTGCTTAAAAACACCAGTGCATCGTTGTTGAGTTTGACTTCTTTATCGACAGCCATGGCATAGCAGGACTTGAATAATTCGAGAACAAAGTCTTTGATGCTGGGCTCTTTGGATTCATACCCGTAAATTCGATTGAGTTGTTTCCAGAGGTGTTGATCGAGATTACATTTTTTAATAAATTTAATCTTTTCATCTTTGTTTTGAGAAAGCTCACAAAGAAGCGTCTCTAAAATAGCATCAACTCGGGGATCGGAGTCGGCACAAACGGCCAAGAGCTTTGTACGCATGGTGCCTGCTGTATCTTCTGGCTTAAGAAGTTCTTTAAACTTAAGCCTTCTCTTGTGTTCCTCTTTACCTGACTGAAAAAAATCCATGTGGGAGGTTACAATTTCAGCAAATTCAAACCCAAGCCCCAACTCGCCAAGCCAGATAGCGGCCTGATCGGCCCTGAATTGACCCGAATAGAGTTGAACGTCCAACAACCAGTTGTTAATGTCCTCTGGTTGTGTGCCTTCGTAATACAAAAGAAATTTGTCTTCTGGATTCTCACGCAGGATTTTATATTTAAGTCCAAACTCGTTGTCCTTTAGCTCGATCTTTTCAACACCCTCAATTTCCATCTGTTCATAGTCTTGTCGGAGTTCTTTTTTGGTGTCGTACCAGAAGACGATTCGGTGTTTGTCGAATAATCTGGTGAGTGCTTGTGTGAGGTTTTTCATAACTTTTTAAGATGTTGTTTTAAAATTGTTTTTTCAATTTCTGGTGAACTTTCTGGTGAACTTTCTGGTGAACTTTCTGGTGAACTTTCTGGTGAACTTTTTGCACCCTCTATATCCAACTGCTCTTCAATCAGCCTTCGTTCTCGGGCTAATTCTTGGACAAGATCTTCCTCGCTGGGCAAATAGAGCATATATTTAGAGGCAAATATTTGTTTACGGTCTCTAAGAACTGAATATTTTGCAACAGCCTCATTTTTTTCTGCACAGAGGATCAGGCCAATGGTTGGATTATCATCATCTGTTGTATTGAGATCATCAAACATGCGTACATAACTATCCATCTGACCAACATCCTGATGAGTGAGTTCAGACATCTTTAAGTCAATAAGCAAATAACACTTCAAGATGCAGTTATAAAAGACCAAATCAACATAAAAACATGTGTCATCAAATCGCATCTGTTTTTGACGAGCCACAAAGGCAAACCCTTTGCCCAACTCCAATAGAAACGACTGCAAATGGGTAATGATTGCTGACTCCAATTGTGTTTCGTGCAGGGTTGAAATATTGGGTAGTCCCAAAAACTCCAAGACATAGGGATTTTTTAAGCTGTCTATAGCAGGTTCATATTTTACAATTTCCTGTCGTCCAGACTGTAACATTTTTTCTGGGTGCTGGCTTTTTATCATTCGTTCATAATAATAGGAATGAATTTGACGTTCCAGCGATCGCTTATCCCAACCACAAGCGATAGTTTCTTTTTCGTAAAATTCTCTGGCTTTAATTGATTTAACCCTCATGAGGGCACGATAGTGCGACCATGTGAGTTGTGGTGAAAATCCACTCAAAGATTTGCTCCCCAGTGGGGAGTTTTTTTGCAACGATATCAATTCGCTCCCCGCTGGGAAGCGAATCAGTCGATCAGGGAATGTTTCGTAAAATTGTCTGTAATTGCGAATGCTTACGACAGAAAATCCCTGCCCAAATTTTTTGGTTAACCGTTCTGACAGTTGATGAATGACTTTTTCACCATAAGTAGCACGAGATTTGCCCTGTTGAACCTCAAGTACAATCTCGCGTCCAATCAGCCAATAGGCTATGACCATGTTGCTGTTAACAGCACGAACAACATTGGCTCTGGCCTTTTCTAAAATAAAAACAATCCGCTCAAACAAATTGCCTTTTGCGCTGACAGAAATCAGGGATGTAGAATCCGAGGCTACCCCCTCCATTTTTTTGTTGCTGATTGTTTTTTTTGTTCTCTTTTTTGTTTTCTTGTCACTTTTCATTTTTATCACCTTATTCATCCTTATCTTCCAACCCCGCAATCTTTTTTAACGCCGCACCAAATTTAAGATAATTAACCTTAACCCCATCATCGAGATCAATCTCAATCTGCTGTGTAGCCAGAGGATAAAGGATATCCTTTTCGTAGCCTTCTAGTTCTTTGAGCATTTTTTTGATTTTTTCGATTTCTTTGAGGGCCTTTGTTTTTTCACTTTGAGATGCCGATGCGCTGATGCTTGTTTGTTCGAGGTTTGCCTTGCGGGCGTTTAGTTTGGTTGTGAATTCTCTTAAGTAACCATTTAACACAACACTGACGGTGTCTTTACGGTAGCGGTGCATGTAGATTAAGGCATTAAAGCTGCCACTCGGGCTTGAGAACATCCAATAGATAGGACGTTTTTTGTACATCTTGATGTGGTGGTTGTAAAAATCTTTTAAAAAATATTTGCGAATGTCCTTGCCCAAGGCATCTTCGATGAATTTTAGATTTTCATCATAATGTTCTTCGCCAAATGTTGTTTTTAAGAATTGTTTGAATCTCTCGGCGATGTCATCGTTAAACCAGTCTACGTCCATGATGGGGATCACGTTGTCGTCGTCGGGCATGTAGGTTGGGGTGGGGATTTGGGCGAGGTAGTCGTTTATGGCTTCGCCTTGGTTTGCGAGGATTAGGCCTGGTTTGTCTAGGGAGTATCTGCCGAACATGCAGCCTATGGAGTAGCTGATGAATTCTTTCATGGTGTCGGCGAGTAGCAGGGTTTCGAGTTCTTCGTCTGTCTTCTTGCCGCCGTAGCGGTAGTGCGGGTTGCAGGTTAGGGTGATTTCTTTTAAGGGAACTTCGGGGGTGAGTTCGTCTTGCATATCGTAAATCTCAATGAAAATTGTATTATTTTTTTCCTCGAGTTCCTTCATTTCATAAGTCATTTTGATCCAGTTTTTTCTGAGATTTTTGTAAGTATTATTTAGTGATTTGCAGATGTATTCTTTGTTTAATAGTGGCAAGATCGTGAAGTCCCATGAGGCTTCATAGGCGTCCCAATCTGATTTTGATATTGACAGTATTTTATCTGGTAGATTTTCTAGTTTTGATAATGTTTCATCTAATTTTTTCTCTACAAAAGGAATCGCTGATATATTCTCAACTTGATAATTCATTGTAGGATTTAATAGTCGGAGAATTTCTTGAGTGATTTTAGAACACAACAATGATGTGAATAATTTTAAGTATTTTTGTTCTGGGAAAGCACTGGAACCAGCTACATCAAAAATATAACCTGGTGGCGAATACCTCACTCCAAAATTTGCTGAACTAATAAACGTCCATGTAATTGACGGCTTGAAATAATATTCACGACTTTTAAGTCTTACAGTCCATCCCTGATTTAAAGTTGATTGAAACTCTTTTAATTCTTTCCCATTTTTATGCCAATTTACTAATTGCTCATTATTACCATACCACTTTCTATAATCACCTCCTTTATTATACGGGTACCACTTCTGTGGTAAATTCTCTGATTCTTCGAGGGTATTACAATTAAAGCTGATTTTATTTAAACTAACTTCAGCCCAATCTCTCAAGAATCTCGTATTGTCACTTGTAGCCATTCCTTGTTTCGTCGGGAAAAAATATCTAAGCCCTTTTCCTTCTTGAAAACTTTCCAATAATTTAGGACTTGCCCAATACGCAATAGGAATCCCAGGTATCTTTTTAAAATCAGAGGCAGAGGCACGATGAAACCAACCACATTCTGGATTGCGAATGGCTTCGAGTGTTTTGGGGGCTTGTAAATCAGCACCATAAAACTCATTAAGATCTATGAACGAACCTTTATAATTGGGATTTGATTTGTTGAATAAAACAAATGAACAAAGTGGAACATAAGCTGAATCAAAAAAAGCATGGTATTCTGGTCGTACAAGGCTTGTCAGTGTTGTTTTATTTAATATCTTATTCCTCAACTTTTCATACGAACTCAGAAACATCCATGTGAAAGGCGTCATCAGTCCAATGTAACCACCTTCACAGATAATATTTATAAATCTTTCAACGAACACAGAAAACAAATCAGACTTACTATCAGGAAACTTCCCCTTGGCATAATCAGCCAAACGAGCATTCATCCCCTTCCCACCCATATACGGCGGATTCGCCACAACCACATGATACTTTGACCCCAAATAATCTGCCTGCCTCAAAGCCCTTAAAACCCTCTGATGCATCTCAAACAAAAACAACCTATCACCCATCTGCTTTTCTTTTAAAATCTCAAGCACGTCTGTGACATTGGTTATCTCGGGCTGAATGAGTGAACCAAAATTATCTGCCTCTTCAAATTGTTTGAGTGTTGACGTTAAACCCGCTGTAAATAAATCCCTGCCAACTTCATCCATGTAGTTGTCAAGCTCTTCGTCAGTAAATTTAATATTTTGGAGGACACAAATATTTGGTTGAACTGGCTTGTTTAAAAACCTGCGATATTTTTCGCGGGCCTTCATTGACAAGGCAAAGGCTGCTAATGATCCCGCACGCTCATCAATCTCAATGCCATATAAATTATTTTTTAAAATCAAAGAAGGGATGTCGGTTGTGTTGTAACCCAACTCTTCATAAATCGAATAAAGAACCTCAAAGGCATAAACCAGCATATGCCCAGACCCACAGGCGGGGTCACAAATTTTAATTTCTTCTGGTTTGGAGATTTTTAAAAAATCAGTCTCATCCTCTACAGGCTTGATGTAATACTCCATCTTGGTAGCAAGCTTAGACTCAGGGTGATTAAGCATCCAAAGCCTGCCCAAAGAATTTTCGACAAGATACCTGACAATCCAATTTGGTGTGAATAGTTGAGTGGCAGCAGGGATATTGTCTGGGCTTATTTTTTTGCCCTTTTTTAACCCCGCAAAGACCTCATCCTTTTTTTCAGAAATATAAAACTGATAAAGCCACCCAATCACCTCTACATCCTTACAAACATCTGATGTCAAAACCTCCCTCACAGAGGCCAAGACCGAATTTTCAGACAATAGATCTTCTGGCATTAATAATTCTGTATAATCAGCAATCCTCTCAAACATAAAAGGCATCACTGTGTTGTAATAATTACACGTCGCAACCAGCAAAAGCCTGTAGACCTCACCCTGTGGGTCTCGTGAGGTGATCTTGCCTTGTAATATATCGGTTACCCGCCCTTGTTTAAGATAGGGTGCCAGCAATTCATCAACGTGATCTTGTTTTGCCTCTGCCAAGATCTCTGGCTGAACAAAACCCTCTGCGGGGGATACTATTTTTATGAATGTATAGTTATTCACATCCATAAACCTTAAGGCGCAGAATCTGTTAAACCAGATGTAGGCGACCTTTTCGATCACATGCTCTTTTGAAGTATGGCGAATCAAGGTCTTTAGTTCTTCGATGGCCTTGGTGTACTCTCTGAGTTCTGCTGAGTCTGTGTTAAGAACCCTGTCGAGTTGAGTACCCACTTGAGTCATGAGTTTTCTGCGGGTGTTTTGGGCAAACTTTTTTAGTTTTGATGTGTCCATTTTAAATCTGTATCCTCTTGCCTTGTTTAATGGCCTTTATCATTTCTGCTTTGAGTTTTGTTAGATAGTCCTGCACGTCATCTTCACTGGCAAGACAGGGCTTGTTGTAATTTATTATAAATGAATTTTTGTTGATGTATTCAATCTTGACACTACCTTCAACGCCAATAGGCCCACCTGTTTTGGGCAGGGCAGTTGAAATTTCAGAAAGTATCTTGTTATAGGTTGATTCTTCAAAATGTCTGAGCGAATCACGAATGACTGCAACCAACTTTTGTTGATCAATATCATCTAAAGTCCAATCAAACTTCATTATTAGCTCTGCCTGCTGTTCCTCAGTCAGTTTATTAAACTCAGCCATTTGATACAAAAGCTCTTTTTTGGCGTTAATCGCATTCTGGGCTTTTGATTTTTCAGATTGAATCAGGTTGCTTATGCCTGACCTTACCTCTGACAAAACCACTTTTAAACGCTGCATGGTGTTACCTTTGTAACATCCATTGGCCTCGATACTGGTTTTAAGCTCGTTCACTAAATCATTTTTAATGTGTACAAAATTATCTTTGTTATCCCTGACAAACCTGATGGCATCATTATAAATAGGCCTTAACGAGCCATTCATAAACTGCTTGATGGGATCAATAATTGTTTCTTTGTAATCAAGCAGTGTGTCTTTTTGTTGCGAAAATTCTGAATAATAATATGAATAGCTCTTTTTACAAAGCTTGCTTGTGAGATTAATCACCTCACTCAAGTCTGACAAAAAAGGGTAATCTTGCTGATCTCTTTGCAACTCACATAAGCCCTGATGCAGTCTTGTGAATGCCTCTGACATTTCTTGCCCCAATGATTTGGCATCTGTGGCCTTTGCTGGTTCATCAAAAAAATTAGAATAAAAATCCTTTAATTGACGAACCTGTGAGGGGGTAAAATCTGTTTGAGGCATGAGTACCAGATTGCCATGGGCCTGCGTGTTCTTAAGTGCCTTGTCGAGGCTAGGACCCTCTAAAATATTTGTATCTGATTTTACCTCTACCTTACCCTTGGTCTGAAGCTTGGCAATAATACAAAGGTTGGCTCCATAGGGCCAGCCATAGGGTTTTATCTGAAACTTTTCTAAAAGTGTTTTAACAGTTGTGCGCACCGCACCTTTGGAGTTGGTGTTGATAAAGGCAAGCATTTCGAGTTCTGCCTCGCTCATCCCCCCCTGATCGCCCCCTAAAAGATCATCACCAGAGTTATTTAAAATATTAATAATGTCTTTTTCGCTCGACAAATGACCTTTAGACATCTTTAAATTTGAGTAGATTTTAACTATCAGTTGAGAAAACCCCTTGATGATAATTGTCTGTGGGTCGGTAGATCCGTGTTCTAACGTGTCACCAGAGACCAGTATGGTACCACGGGCTATAAGAGATTTTAACTGCAACACCAGATCATTGTGTCGTTCTCTGTTTTGCGTGCCTTTTTCTGACAGTATTCTGCGGGCTGTCTCTTGTTGTGTTGTTGAGGTGTTTTGACGCACATATTTTTCTGTCCGCTTGTACATCAAGATGTCAGTCGTAAATCTGGCATCGGCTGGCAATACAATCATCATCTCTGGCTTGCCCATATTCTGCATGCGCAGTACATCGACCCTGCCTGCCAGCTCATTAAAGGGGCTAATCACATGAATAGATAATTCACTTTCGCGGCCATAAGATTTATCATCGAGCTTTCTGGTAAAAGAATAGTCCTGATTGTTTTCTGAATAACGGATTTTACGATCTTTAATGACATTATCAAATACAATTGTATTTAATTCTTCCATGATGTCAGCGTTGTCTACCTCGGTGTTTTTTATCTCTTGCTCGATGTCTTTTTCTTCTTCTGTGAGATATTCGTAGATTTCGCCATTGCGTTGAATGTAAGTCTGTTGCTCCAAGAGATTAAGGGCCTCTTCGACCCTTGCATGATGCCCACTCATGTCTTTGTTAAATCCACTCAGCATCAAGACACAAATATTATGCACAGTCGCCTTAAACTCTTTGACATATTTGACGAGCAGAAGGGCTTTGAGAACCTTGACTGCAAACTCATTATCCAGATTTTTTTCTGCTACCTGCACAGCCTTTGTGGTTTGTGATTTAAGGGCTGTTCTTATACCTTCAAACATATAATCAAAGGTCGCAAGACTCCCAATATCATCATTAATCATGAGCTTTGCCACTTCTTGAAAGACAGCAAGCATGGATCGCTCGCCCACCGAACTGCTCTTGCCTTCAAAGGCATTGTGAGAACTCAGATTTTGTATGGCTGACTGAAAGAGTATAAATTGGTAAGGGATAAAGGGATAACAATGAATAAAATGCTCTTTGTCTTTGTCATTAAAATTGCGATAGGTCTGGGCGCCATCGGTAAAGTCAAAGAGGGTTCTAAAATTGTTTTTTTGCTCCTCATAAACAGGGGTAAGTTGTTTTATACCAAACTCGTTTTTAAACAGGAGTCTCTTTTGTATAACCACAGCAACATCTGTGCTTGTGAGTTTTAATCTGTTGGCAAATCTGGCTTGGATTTTTGAAAAGTCATTTTCTTGCCGTTGATCCCTTTCGCCTATCACGGTGTTCATGTCTTCTTGCGCTGTCACAATAAGCCATGCCCGACCTTGACATTTGGTTGCCAGACTCTCAGCAATGGTCTGCAAGTTGGTCATGAGTTTAATGTTATTGGCAATGTATTGACCCACCTCATCTACAAAAAAGTTGAGTCTAAAATCTTTTGGTTTTGTTTTAAGATATTGATTGATCTGTTCGGCAAAGTCCTCAATCGCAACCCTGTAGTCACTGCGGTATTTATCCAATACATCTTTTGCATCTTCTGGTTTTGTTTTGGTGACCTTTGCGTAGGCTTTAGTAATATTGTCAGACTCTAAAATAGCCTGCTCACGCCCCCTGATCCAGTCTTTGCCTGCTGTTTCTGAATAAACCTGTTTAAAATCTGCAAACAAGCCTCTGCTGTCCAAATCCCTTTCAAACTTGGCGATGTGTCCCTGCTTGCCATAGTACCCACACATTTCATCAAAGACCTTTACAAAGACAGAGAGCAGGGCATCGATTTGGGTCTTGCTGATGACATCTGCCTTTTGATCGATATTAAATAAAATGCTTTTAGAGGGAATGCTCACTGCCTTTTTAAGATCAGCTTTAAGCTTGGAATTATCATTACCAATTTTGGGCAAAAACATGTCCAACACATGACGACCGTCGAGTTCAAGATTTTCCATTAACATCGAAAGGATTTTTAAGAGATGGGATTTACCAGATCCAAAAAAACCCGAGACCCACACCCCATTGGCACCAGTGTAGTTGTTATAGGCATCCAGAAAGAGATCCAGCCTTTTAGCCACCTCATTGGTCAGGACATATTCTTCGATCTCTTGTTTTAAACCAGTCAAGTCATCAGCCTTAATGACCCCTTCGATGGTTCGATCGACAGGTTTAACAAATATTTGTTTCAAGCTCATAGCACAGTCCTTTATTACACTTCGCAATGGTAGATATTAAATGCCCTGTAGTATTTGTCGTCATGGAGTTTGCCAAAGAGATCAAGCGAGGCACCTTTTTCTAAAGTCTGGGTATAAACCCCAGGAAAAAACATGACAGTTGGTTGATCTTTGGCAACTCTCTGCAAATTATTAAGCACATTGTGAGACCTGATGTAAGGAAAGACCTCTCCCACACCTGAAATAAACATAACCTTAAAGTCTGCGTGCTTCATTTTTTCTTTGATGGCAGGGATCAAGTGATCTGAGGCATCGAGCACACCCTGCAGGAGTTCGAGTATTTTTTGTTTACCAAGAAGGGCTTCTTTTTCTAAAACATCTTGCCAGATTACTCTTTGTTTAAGGATCTCGATAGAAAGATCATACAAATTAATTTCAAGTATCCCAATCCCTTGCCCAGCCAGTCTGTTTGCCAGTTGTTTCTGCATTTTTAAAAACTCAACAGTCTCTTTTGAATCAAAAGGGCAGATAAAAAAAGGTACTTCATTGGCCTGACCCTGCTTTTTTAAAAATTTATCACTGCTGATCAGCTCGTACAAATGCTGATATCTCTCGGGCATCGGGAGTTTTGATTTATCAACCACAGTGCACCTCCATATTCTGCTTAAGCATCGGAAAGGCATCCAGAATATGACCATTGTTTTTTAAAATAGCATCAACCAGTCTTTGACTCATGTGAACAGGCAAGATGGTTTTTTGAGCAGAAATAATATCAGCCTCTCTGAGTATTTTAAAAACAACCTGTCTTTGTTTTTTGCGAGTCAAAGGGGTGAGCTTATCAAGTTCATCATGCCATTCGGCCTTTCGATTAAAAAACACATCGTACTCTGCCTCTTTTAAGTCATAATCCATTCGCAAAAACTTTTCTCGAACAACCTCGACAGCAAACTCATAAATAAACCTGTAACGCCTGCAAACACTCACCCACAACATATACTGTTGATCCTGTCTGTTGCCATCAACGAGGATACCAATCTGCTCGTCAGTCAAAAGTTTTAACCGAGAAATAATCTCACGACACATTCTGATTGCTGCATTTTCTGTCCGTTGTTGCAGCAGATTGATAAACAGCACCTCATCTCGCACCTCTGCCCAATCCTTTATTTTTAGATAAAGCACTGCAATCTTGACAGACTCGTTATAAAAGAGCCCCCCTGTCGTGAAGGACATTGAGTATTTGTCTTTAAGCATACGCCCCTTGTATCACATGCATGAGATTCAGAGCCATATCGCAAAGTTCTTTTGAATATTCAACTATTTAGCCGAGCTATTAAGTCAGTGTTTAGAGTTGTTTTTGGGCTGTGAGTTAAATACCTGGCAATAAAGGTTATTTTTTAGATGTTGTGGGGGTTGGGGTTTTTGGGACTGGGACAGGTGAGGGGTAACTAGTTGATTGTCAGGGCTGTTGTTTGACAGGTAATTGTTGGATGATACAAACCAAAACAAAAAACAGGGGCAAGAAAAAAGGATTGTTTAAAATGCTGACAGTACACTTTAAAATAATTACCACAATAGGCGCAACGCACTAAACATGAAATCATTCATGTTCATTGCATTGTACTCCACAAAAGAGACAAAAATGACCTCGCATTTTTTGCACAGTCCCAAAATATAAAACACTCAGTGTATAGAATATGAGACACCCCGGAGGCGCACAAATGCAACTAGCCGAGATGTCAGGTTTTTTTAAATACAAAAACAGGCATCATGTTTGCATATGTTGAGTGTATACCTATTTTTCACATCAGGCTGGTTATCTTTTTATGGGGAGGATCAATGCCCAACTCACAACTTAATGTCATACAATTTCAGGACAAACACAACGACGACGCCATGCTTAAGGATTCTGTTGTTAACATCCTTTGCGCGATTGGCGAGGACCATCTGCGCGAAGGGCTCATAAAAACGCCGGAAAGGTTTTCGAAGGCGTTCAGGTTTCTCACAAAGGGGTATCAAGAAGACCCGTACGAGATCATCAACAACGCACTTTTTGACGAATCAGTCAGTGAGATGGTCATTGTCAAGGACATCGAGGTGTACTCCCTTTGCGAGCACCACCTGCTGCCGTTTTTCGGAAAGGCCCATGTGGGTTATCTGCCAAACGGTAAAATCATTGGACTCTCAAAGATTGCCCGCATCGTCGATATTTTTGCAAGACGATTACAGGTGCAGGAACGCATGACCAGACAGATTGCTGTCACACTCGATGACTGCCTTAATCCACTTGGTGTTGCCGTTGTCATCGAGGCCTCACACATGTGCATGCAGATGAGGGGTGTGCAAAAGCAGAACTCGGCAATGGTCACATCGGCCATGCTTGGCGAATTTGAAAAACCGGCCACGCGCAATGAGTTTATGAACATGATCAAGGGGAGGTCTTCATGATTATCCTCAGCAGAAAGGCTTCTTTTAGCGCCGCCCATTGTCTTGCAAATCCCGAATTTGATCATGCAAAAAATCTGCAATTATTTGGAGACTGCTCCAATCCCTCGGGCCATGGTCACAATTACTCAATCGAAGTAAAAGTGGCAGGGGTCCCAGACAGGGACACAGGGTTTGTGGCCGATCTTTCAAAACTTAAAACTGTGATTCACGAAATCATTGTCAAAAAATGCGATCACAAAAATCTTAACACACAGGTTGACTTTCTTAAGGGTGTCATACCGACTGTCGAAAATCTGGCAGAAAAATTCTACGAACAGCTTCTTCCCGAGATAAAAAAAATAACAAGGGCCGGACTGTATTCGGTCATGGTCAAAGAAACGGAAAATAATTATGCTGAGTATCGCTCAAAAATCGAGTCCTGTTTTTGATGAACTTAAATTTCACCTGGAGGGGATCAAAAAACAGGAGCAACAGGATCGTGAGATATTAAACCTTAATGCCTATGACAACCGTGTCTCAAAAACTGTCTTGTCTCTGCTTTCAAGCAACCTCTCGCAAAGATATGACCTTGGCACCCCCGACACTCATGGTTGTTCTGACCCGGCAGGCATGGGCGAGTTTCTTTTTAAGGGATTGCCACACCTGTACAAGTTTGAACAAGCCGCCATAACCGCTGCATCACTCATGTTTGGATCCGTGACAAGCGATTTCAGGCCCCTCTCCGGGATGCATGGCATGATCTGCACGCTGGCCACTCTCACAGAACCTGACGACGTCGTCTATTCCGTCGAGTGTGATTACGGGGGACATTTTGCAACACACCATGTGCTCAAGAGACTGGGCCGCCGCCCCGAATCCATTCCCGTTGATATCAACAGTTTATCCCTTGATCTTGAGGCGTTTGAAAAAAAAGTGAGGAGGATTCCGCCAAGGCTTGTCTATCTTGACGTGGGTTGTGCGTTGTATCCCCTGCCGATTCAGGATATCAGGCGCATTGTCGGTGATGAAACAATCATTGTCTATGATGCCTCGCACACGCAGGGTCTGATCGCCGGTGGTGTCTTTCAAATGCCGCTTGCAGAAGGCGCCGATATCCTGCAGGGCAACACACACAAGACCTTCCCCGGACCACAAAAGGCCATGGTTCATTTTGCCGATTACAAAATCGCAAAAAAACTCGCGGATTCACTGACCATGGGCCTTGTGTCAAGCCGACACACACATCACTCCATGGCCCTCTATGTCACACTTTTTGAAATGCTGGAATTCGGAGGACAATACGCCAGACAGACACTCAAAAATGCGACAGCTCTGGGTAAAAAACTAAAAAGCTCGGGGATAGGTCTGCTGGAGCGTGACGGCATCTGCACGCAGTCCAATGTGCTCCTGATTAACGGTAAAACGGTGGGTGGGCATGTGGATGCGTGCCGACGCCTGTATGCGGCAAATATTGCCACCAATTCAAGACACGCGTTTGGAAAAGAGGTGATCCGGATCGGGGTGCAGGAACTCACCAGACGCGGCATGAATGAACTCGAGATGGATGTGATCGGCGGCTTCATCAAGAGGGTCATTGTTGATAAAGAAGACCCCTTCTGGATCAAACGGGAGGTCATGGATTTTAATTCCCTGTTTGAGGACGTTCATTATTCATTTGATGCCGCCCTTGGCTATTAATCATATGCAGCAAGCAATCGCCGTCGTGGATCCTTTTTTTTCGGGTGCCGTCTTTAATCACACGGTAAAAAAAATGGGCCATGATTTTCTTGTCATCCAGTCAAACAAAAACTTTGACCTGCCTGCCATTGA
Source organism: Deltaproteobacteria bacterium (assembly GCA_015228875.1). Taxonomy (GTDB): domain Bacteria; phylum UBA10199; class UBA10199; order UBA10199; family JADGCS01; genus JADGCS01. Next base: position 18,114 of record JADGCS010000027.1, read on the forward strand.
TCACAACAAAGAGAGACACCTTGTTTTTGACAACAACACTCAGAAAATTCTTGCGACATGCCGAGCCCTTAATGTTGTTGCGCTCTTTGCTGGCAATGAGAACGGCGTCCTGCTCGCCGATTCCCTGTCGGAAAAACTTGGACTTGTGACAAACGGGACAAAACTCTCCCTCGCCCGCCGCCACAAGGGGCATATGCGGGATGTGTTTAACAGACATGATGTTCCCTCACCAAAACACAGCACCCTCAAAAATCCAGACAAGACAGATGTCCTTAAGGCTGTGACGCAGATGGATTTAAAATACCCGGTCATCATCAAGACAGCCATGGGCTTTGGCACACTCTGTGTTTACAGGTGTCAGAGTGACACAGAAATCGAAATGGCCCTGAGTGGCATCACCCAGCAAGACCTGACACCGTTCGGCATAGAGGGAGACGATGTTGTGGTGGAAGAATACCTTGAAGGTACCGAATATGCCGTCAACATGTTTGGTGATGGAAAAAAAACGCGTGTGACCGACATCTGGAAATACGAAAAAATTGCCCTTAACGGCAGACACAACATCTACAAGAGTATCACGCTGATGGCCCCCCATACAAAAATAAGTCGTGTCGTTGCAGACATTGCGGGACGTGCTGTTGAAGCCTTGGGCATTAAATACGGTCCTTCTCATACCGAGGTGATGGTAACGCGCGCAGGGCCAAAAATCATCGAGGTGGGGGCGCGCCTGTCGGGGGGGCATCTGATTGAACTGGCACGCCGCTCCGGAGGTTATGATGTCGTGCGGGCAACGATTGATGTCTTTAAGGGATCAAGGCCCGTTTTAAAAAAACAACACTCACAAAAGTTTGCGACTACGGCCGAGTTGTACACCGAAAAAAAGGGGGTCGTAAAAAAAATTCACGGTTTAAAAACCATACGGCGGTTGCCTTCTTTTCATCAATGGCATCTCGGTATCAAAAAAGGCAGGGCCGTAGAACCCACAACCAGCTTGGTGAACAGCCCGGGGCATGTTCTGCTTGTCCACAGCAGCAAAGAGCGGCTCAAGCGCGACCGCAACCGGTGCCACCAGGTCTTTAAACTTGAGGTCGCACCATGAATATAAAAACAAGGACTCTCGCTCAAACACAGTCACTATGGCACCCGTTTTAACCAATCGCTGGACACGACGCACAAAACACTCACCAGAGCATCCGCGCAGCTCGGTCCCAAAGGAAAAGTAAGAACCATACTGCGCAGGTCCACCAGGCCCTGGTCGTGGTACACAAAAACAGGCCCAAGGATTGATAAAGATTTGATGATGACATGAGATGCTGATAAACAGACCATCAGGTGCCTATGTTCAACAAGCTTCTGCTGCATAAAAACTTTAAAAATTATTTTCTGGGCGATATCATATCCAATTTTGGAAACGGCATCAGCTTTATGGGGGCCGGATGGTTTATCATGCAGCTCACTGGCAAAAACGCAGATATCGGATTTCTGTTCATCATGAATGTTTTGGGAGGAGCCCTTGTTTATCCCTTCATCGGGGCCATTGTCGACAGATTTGACCGCAAGGCCATCATTATCACAGCCAACTGCGTGCGCGCCCTGTTTGCGCTCCTGCTTGCGGGATTATTTTTTACCAATCACTGCCACCCCGTAATGATCTATGCCTTCTCTGCCCTCAACGGGGCTGGGTGGGCGGTTTTTATCCCGTCATCAAAATCTTATCTGCAGGAGATTCTGGACAGGGCGAATTATCTCAAGGGCAATTCCCTTGTTGAGATCAGTCTGCAGGTTGGGACCTTCAGTTCGGCGGCCATCTGCGGTGTCCTGTACAAATATTACGGCTTTGGGTGGCTGCTCATCACCAGCGCCGTTACCCTGATCATCAGCAGTGTGTTTCTCTTTCTTGTCAACCATCCCTCCTCTGTAAAAAATAGCAGCAGGACATCCGCTGTCAGCGAATTTAAGCAGGGATACGCCTACCTTAAAAACAACTCCCTTGTTGTGCTGGGCGGTATTGTTCTCACGCTGCCCTTTGTGGTGACCATGTCCTCTAATGTGGTTGTTATAGGGTACGTGAACGAGTGGCTTAAAAAAGGACCGGTGGAGTACGGGATCATCGATATGTTCTACGGCATCGGGGCCTTTTTATCGGGGCTTTTTACAGTGACTCTTGCAAGATATCTTGGCAGGAACACACTGATCATCGGGGCCTATCTGATCTCTACACTCACCCTTGCCGCCCTCACCATCAACAGTTTTTATGTCCCCACAATCATCGGTATGCTCCTCTTTGGTTATTGTAATTCATCAATCAGGATTCATATCAACGCGTGGCTGATGAGTGTGATCCCCGAGAACATGATGGGCCGGTGCCAGTCGACATTCATGTTCCTCTCGCTGATTGCCCATGTGGGAACCATGCATGCAGTGGGGACTGTGATGGATGCGACCGGGGCAAGGTTCGGGTATCTCTTCCTCGCCTTTGTGATGTTGTCAGGGCTGATCTTTGCGGTGTTCATGGCGGGCCGTTTGTCGGACAGCGGCAACAAAAACCTCGATTAATCCTTGTGATTCCCCTATGATCACTCCTCATAGTTAAGCGGACCTGTTGTGACATGCACGAACAAGTTACTAACTTGACTTTGACGCGGTTGAGTTTCCTCATCATGCGAGGTATGCACCCGCGCTCTGTCAACTTTGAAATTCCTATACATAAATTTATTAAACACACACAACCCTTCATGCACTGGCCATTCTTAAGCCTCTTGGTTATTGAGGTCGCGTTCTCTCTTTTTCTTAAAGAGGCATCTGTAACATCCGGCATTGTGTTTTTTTTGACCGCGCTGGTTTTGTTCTTCATTCACCTGATCCATAAAAAAACAAAAAGATTTTTGCTCTTTGCCCTTGTCCCTGCGTGTTGTTTTTTTATGCATCATACAGGGACAAAAAGTTTAAGCACCGTCATCACCTCCAAAAAAGGGCTTTACACGGCGCTGGTCTCGGCAGACTCTTTGTATGTTAACGGGTATTCAAAGGTGATTGTGGACCTGACAAAAAGAATCCAGCCTGTTCAAAAAGATGTGACAGGACGTGTGATCCTCACCGTTGGCAATGAGTGTCTTTTTAACCAGGGGGACATGATCCAGTTTAATGCCGGTATCAAAGAACCAACCCCCTATCAAAACCCCGGCGGGTTTGATTATGCGGATCATCTTAAAAGAAACAATATCTGGGGAAAGGCTTATGTTCATGCCTGCCAAGAGATCTCGCTGCAAAAAAAGGGCAAGGTCAGCCTAAGAAACAGGGTCAGACACAAAATCCTTAAACCCCTTAACAACCCAGAATACAGCCCATATGGGCCCGTGCTGTCCGCGCTGCTGCTCGGAACAAAAACCATCAGCCGTGAGAATGCAGAACTCATTCGCAGCGCTGGTTTGTCTCATCTCTTTGCTATTTCGGGTTCACATTTTGCTGTGATGTGCGCCTTGATTTTTTTTATGGTAACCCTCATCACCGATCGTTTTGCCGGTATTTATTTAAAAATATCAAAGCAAAAGACTGCCTCGCTCTTTACCCTTGGATTTGTCTCGTTTTACCTGTTTGTTGTATACCCCGGCCCCTCGGTCATCAGGGCAGGGATCATGTTTGCTGTTTACCTGTTTGCCATACTGCTTGAACGGCAGAAAAATATTCTGCATGTCATCATTGTCTCTGCGGTGATTATTCTTTTTTTACATCCACTGGATCTCTTTGATGTGTCATTTCAGTTGTCCTATCTGTGTGTGCTGGTCCTCGCTGTTGTTTACCCACACATCCATGTTTTTTTTAAAAAATATCATGACCAGAATAAAATTAATAAAATCGTCTCATACTCAATGCAACTCTGCCTTGTCTCGATTTTGATGAACACCATGCTGCTCCCGCTGGTTCTTATGGAGTTTGGCGCCTCCCCCTTAAGCTCCTTTATCAACAACCTGTGGGCCATCCCCCTTTTTGATTTTGTGGTGATGCCCCTCATGCTGGTGTACATGCTGGGGGCCCTTGTGTGCGCGCCCCTTTCGGTTTATGTTTTGTACCCCCTTAATCTGACACTGGCCGGCTTTTTTAAGATGCTCAATCTTGTGGCCTCCCTTGGGCTTTACGAAATTCAGTCCTTTGCCCCCCATCTTGAACACGTCATTCTGTTTTATATCATCGTGTTTTTTTTCTTCTTGACCAGAAACAAAAAAATCACGGCCCTCCTGTCGCTGCTGTTGCTTGTTCTGATTGGCCATACTTATTATACGCTGCATGTTAAATATGATCTTAGGATCACACAAATCGATGTCAAACAGGGCGATGCCATTTTTGTGCAGACACGGGACAAGAATCTGCTGATCGATACGGGCGGTAGCCGCTTTCTGGATACCAGCGAGCTGGCGATTTTGCCATTCTTAAGATACCTCTGGGTCAACAGGCTGGACTACGTGATCATCACCCACAGCGACATCGATCACTTTGGCGGACTGGGCGGGATGCTTGGCAACATGGGGATCGGTGAGGTCTGGATCAACAACCATAACCCGCATAAAGCGGAGTGCATTGCGATCAAACATGAAGGATTTCATGTTTGGCGCTGTGCGCCAGACACTACGCGGGCGGACACCATGCAAAAATTGATGCCGAAACGCGTAGAAAAAACCTTCCAAGGTTTTAAGGCCGCTGACCCGCAGTATATGGGCGTTTTAAGCGAGTTAAAAAACAAGGAAATCCCCATCAGGGTTGTGACAGAGGGGGATCGCATCTCACTTGATAAACAAACCACACTCACCGTGCTGGCCCCTTTAAAAAATATGGAGGGGCTTGAAGATGACAATGACCATTCGGTTGTTGTAAAAATAGAACGCGGAAATTTCTCTGCACTGTTTACCGGAGACATCTCAACAAAGGCAGAGAACCTGCTTGTGAAGCACTATAAACAAGAACTCGCCGCAGATTATCTAAAAATTTCACATCACGGAAGCAGATCAGCAACAGGTAAAAAATTTCTGGATGCAGTCCAACCCCAAATTGTCTCGATCGGTGTTGAAAAAAATTCCAGATATGGACACCCCAATCGGGAGATCATCAACCGGCTTGATCAGCATCGGGCAGAAATTTTAAGAACCGATGCGCATGGTGCTGCTGGCGTGCGCCTCAAGGGCGACGCAATCACTGTGTGGCGTTACCGTAACTCCCGTCACTGATCGTGGTTCGTATGCAATGTGGGGTTATCTCATCAACGGGGTCGCACGGGCAAATTGAAGACCTGACATCATCAGCGCTGTACTTCCCGTTAAAGACATGTTGGGAAGGCCCTGCGTCAAATTGCCGGCAAACCTGGAGGCGGTTGCCCTGATCATTTTTTGCGCACCGCCCAATAAAGAAGGTCTTTGCGGGGTGGTATCAAGTGCCTGCCTGCCCATCATCGGTGGTATAATTTGAGATTTTATTTTGGGCCATTCGCCACCGGGGTTCCTGATCACAGGCATGGCAGGCGATGTAAGTAGACGTGTGTGTCTGGAGGCCGTCATCAGTCGTTGCGCGCCTACCTTGAGGACCTTTCGCGCTTTATCAAGCAGACCGGAACATGCGGCAGCGAGTTGTTTTGGAACTGATGAGAGGCCTCCTGCAGATGGCGGAGGGTTGTCCCCGTCAGGGCCGTCGCTGCCATGAGTGCCTTTTTTACCTGGTAGCGGCTGATCGGTATCATTTTAACCAGATGACAGACGAAACAACTCTGTCATCTGGTCAAAGTCGTGGTGAGGGCAACGTTGAAACGTGACCTCGCGCGGATCGGCGGAGTTGATCACCCCGTCTGCATAGCGAGGATCGCCACACTCGAAGAATCGTTTCAATGTCTCGTCCCAGACATAGCGGTAAAAGCCAAACCGCGATTAAAGCCGGCGGGAGTACTCCTCTCACCGAAAAAGAAAAACGCTTTCTGGCCGTCATGGCAAAGCTTGAACCTGTCACAATCCCCCAATGGAAAATTATTTTTGCAAAAGACAAAACTTTCTCCGGGCGGCAACCTCACCATTTTAAAGCGATTAGAGGCTGAGGCCGTGATCTACCATACCAGTAAAGGCTATGTGCTCTCAGACCCCCTCTTGGCCCATTACCTCAGAGTATTCAGGTAATCCCCCCCTAACCCCGCAGTTGCTTTGCAAGCCTTGCGGCAAGATAAATGAGAAGCCCAACCCCTGCAATCATCACAGACCACAGGATAATATTTTTTATCCCTATGCCCTTTTGAGAGGGGGCTGCAGACTCGGCATTCTTTTTGAGTTTGACAGGTTCCCCTGCAAGGGCCTTGGGCAGTTGCGTTGAATTGGTCCCTCTGATACTCGAAAAAATCCCCGCGACATCGTAATCAGGCGGCCCCGCCCTCTTGCTACCATAAGCCAAAGTGAAGGGGGCACTGCCCTGTGCCAGAAACACAAGCCTTTGCGGGGTATAGGCGTAGCGCAGTAAAGGGAGTCCGGCCCCCAGGCTCCCGCCGTTTGGAGAAACAACCAGCTTAAAGTGCGGGGCGATCGAACCATAATAATCGATCTCCCCGCCCTCAAACTCCACACCGCCCTGCATCAGTCGATAAAACTGTCCGTTATAATAAGGTGTCCAGACACAGGGTTCACCGCACAAAGAAAGAGTTGCCTTGATCAGGGTATTTCTTTCGGGAAGTTTGATTTGAATCAAAGAAACATAAAAATGTCCCCCACTTTCAAAAATATATTCCCCCTTTTGTGCTGTTGCTCTCACTGCGCGCCAAATGCGGGAGTCAATCTTCTCACGCGACACAGACTCGGCATGAATGGCAGATATCTCCAATCCCTCTAGGCCATCCGAAGAGGTCAGCCTAAAATATTTTGCGCTGACAGGATTAAACTCGATCCTGTTTTTTAAAATGTGCTGGTCCTGATAATCAAATGCCGCAATGGTCTGATCATAAACCACCGCGCTCCAATATTGCAGGTCATCACTTGACTCAATGGTGATCTTTTTTATCAGGCTCCCTCCGCGTTTTTTAAAATCAACGATAAACGCGCTCAGAGATTGTTTTGTCTCTGTGCCATCGATCAAATAGGCAACCACCTGATCCGCGGCCTTATTGTCCTTAGCCCCCTGAGAGTTGATATTGACGTAAGTCCCCTGCTGTGTCTTATTGACAATCAGGGACAAACCCTCACCACCTAAGGTGTTTTGTCTTTGTGTCACCGGAAAAATCCTCATTGGTATCTTTGTGGTCTCGGCCCTGATTTTTTCCTCAAGGCCCTGAATCATATAAGGCACCATCTGGCCCGTGGCATTAAAGAGACGCACGTCCCTTAAATAATCATCCGCCGTATGCACATACACATCTTCGGGGACGGTCAGTTCATAAAACGCCTCGCCTTCTTTGAGCGTAAGCGGGATTGAGTAATCAAAATCGTTGATCGTGAGCGGCCTTTCAACCACAGGCGGGGCCGGTGGTCTTGGCCGTTTAAGGTGCAGGCCGGCGCTACTCGGCAAAGAAAAAATGAGAAGAATAATAAACAACGATAAAAATATTTTTTTCATATGTCCTCGTCTTTCTCAGGACTCAAGCCCTGCCTTGCGGGCAGGCGGAATCGGCGAAAAATACCCCGTGATCACAAACAACACACCCACCACAATCGTGGATAGGGTCTGCTCTAAAGTCCCCCTGTTAAAATAATCGATAAAGATCAGTTTTAATACCACCACACCAAGGATGCACGCGCCGGAGATCCACGTCCCGCGCCATTTCTTTTGTGTGGCCACAATCATCACCAGCATCCCAATCAAACACCAGTAAATGGACACAGACATCTGCACGAGCAGAGAGTTATACAACCCGTCCGTCGTAAACGGAACTCCCGCCCATTGATGAATGGTGCGGATTAAGCCTGCATTGATCCATATAAACACGAGTACGGCCGTTGCAAAGACTATGACCTTCACATTTTCCTCGCTGATTTTTAACAACCCGTCTCTCTGCACCACAACAAACCACATGATAAACACCATAAAAATATAGGCCATGACAAGATCAACGGGATTCATGAGGGGCAGATAAGGGAGCGGCGCCGCATCACCTGCACTTGTAAAGCTTGTCACCAGGGTTGCTCCAAGACAAAAAAGAATAATTGGAATTAAACCCGTCAGCAAATAATTCTTCGCATGCTTAAGCAGGGGCCACAAAACACGTTTGTATTGCGTGGTGATGAGTAAAATAAAAGAGGCAGGGATAAGACAAAGGGCTGTCTTTGCCCAGGTGATTGTCTCAGGGACCCATCGGTCAATCTGCCACCACAACTCCCACGCCGTCAAAATGACGAGGAGCCACAACGTCCCCACGTGTAAAAAATTAAACCATTGATCAACACGAGGGCTCCCATGCCCGTCATCATCACTGCGTTTAAAAAACCTGTAGAGGTGGGCAAAGACAATCGGCCATGCAAGATAACCGACCTCTTGAAGCGGGTGGTTTCCGGTACCGTTCGTCAACGTGTATGCTGTTGGAATAACGATGGCCGGTAAAAAAAGTAAATTGGGCAATTGAAGGAGCGGCCAATTCAAGCGCCTGCGCAGAGATTCCAAAACCGCAAGCGAGAGGACCGTAAAGGTTAAACTTAAATAATAAAACCCATGATAGGGCCCGTGAACTTGCAGTTCCCAAATTCCGGTGCAAAGCCATTGAAATAAGCCCCAAAAGAAAAAAACAGTTAAGGCGGGTTTTAAACTGTCCCAATATTTTTTACACAAAAAATATGCCGCAACAAACACCGACAGGGACCTTAATATGCCGCTTACAAAATAAAAATTAAAGAGAGGCAAAAGACCCGAAGGAATTCTATAGCGGTCGTATGAACCAAAATATTCAGGATAGATAAAACCAGAGATCACGAGTAGTACCACGGCAAACACAGTCAACAGCTTATTCTCCTCCTTAAGCGAATCATAGACCTTCCACACCCCAATCAAGGACCAGAAGATGCTCGTCCAGTAGTGATCAAGACAAAAGGGCGCACAGCAAACTGCAAAGACAAAGCTGGTGTGTTTTAATATTTTCCACTCAAGTCTTCTGGCAATGATTTCCATAAGACCAAGAGAGAAGACAAGATACGTAGCACCCACAATATTTTTGTACAAAATCCCCACCTGCCCCCTCAACTCCGTTGTCCCTCCAAAGTACCACCAAAAGAGACCAAACAAGACCAATATCATTTCGTTGTAACATTCAAAACCCTTCAGGCGATCCTTAAACTTATTAAAATAATACGCGGCAAACACGGCCGCGGCACTCTTGACCAGACAGCCGAGAAAGAGGCCGTTAAAAACGGGCAGACCAATCCCGTGATTGCCTGCAATGTTAATGTTATAGAGTTCAAAGCCGGCCGTCAGGATCAGCAGGCTCCCGAAACAACGCGCCAGGATGCGATGCTGTCTCACCCCTACCCACACCAGCCCTGCGCCCTCTAATGCCCAAAACGCACTTGTATACTGCGCATTAAATGCCAGCGGAATTGTGAGTGTGGCAAAACCGACACCCACTGCAAGATAACTCTCGATGAGGTCCTTGAAGAACTGAATGCCTACTTTTTTCAAAATGACCGCCGCTAGCAAGAGGTAAAAAAATCCCAGGACCAGCGCGCTGATCGCCAATCCGTACTCCATATCCTTCACAAGCCCATACTGGAGCGAGAGGACAACGAGCGGCGTTCCAAAAACAAGCGACCCGTCAACAAATCCCTTGAGCTCCGGCTTCTGCCTTATCGCAAACAACACAGTATTAAAGACATAAAACAAAAAGAAGAGACAGAGGAATGGCTCCGTTGTTATAAAAAATTCGGGTTCATAATATTTGAGTCCCCAGATCGAACCAATCCCAAAGGTAAAAAAGAAACCCAGCACATTTAAAAACCGCCACGACTTAAACCACGCGATGGCGCAGATCCCCGCATTCAGGACGGCATAAAACACAAACAAGGCAATGTAGTTATTCGAACCCGTAGACGTTAAGACGGGCGCCATAAAGCCGCCCGACAATCCAATGACAGCAAGCGTGCGCGCATCCTGCCCCACTGCAAGAACAACCGAACAGACCACAGTCAAGAGAAGCAGGATAATAGCCATCGAGGAAGGAATGAGTTGAAAGAGACGAAACGAGGCAAAAACACAAAGGTAAAAAAGTGCAATGCCTCCGCCTTGCAAGACAAGTGCATATCCCGCCCTTTTAAGACGCAGGCGCCAGCCAACAGCCGTGAGGATCATTCCCAAAAGGGCCACGCCGATCATCCTGAGTTCAACGGGAAAGTACCCCTGATCCGCGGCATATTTGACCAGAAAGGTCACACCAAAAAACAGGATGACAATACCTACCTTCACGACCACATTGCCGGTTGTAAAAAAGTTTTTGATATATTCAATGACCTTGCTCGCAATCACACCCCCAGTGCCCGACTGCCCACCCTTCTCTTGAGAAACTTGCTCTTCTAAAACGGTCCCGTCATATCGTGGAAGCGCTTCACCGTAGTCCTGCATAGACACACCATCCGACAACGGCTCCAATGGTTGAGATAAAACTTCGTCTTTGACATCCAAGATGTCTGCATCTTGTTTTATCTCTGATCCCATTGTCTCTACAACTTCATAAGACACATCTTCTTTTTTAACTCTCTCTTCTTTGTGAACATCCGCGCCGCTGACAAAGCCACCTCCCACCATTTTCTCAAGGGCACTCATACGCTGACTCAATTCCAAAATCGTCTTGCGGAGCAATGTAACAGCATCATCATTTCGACTGATCTTAGTAAAAAGCAAAATGGTCACGATCAATCCGACACACATGGATAGGAAGATTGCCATGAGATAATACAGGTATTAGGAGACAGAACCCCTAGCGCGGCCCACGCCGCAACCAAACTGGACTTGAAAAAAATCGGAGTTCTGTAACCTTGATGAACTGCTTTCAGCGGTCAGCGATCAACCGTCAGCCAAACAAAAGAGCTGAAGGCTGATCGCTGATCGCTGATAGCGTCCTGTATTACATCGTAGAGGGATACAAAAATTATCTCCTCATTTTAACAAGAAGTTTGGATGGAAGAATCCATAACTAAAAATGGTAAGGAAGTTTTTCTCCCAACAGCCCAATGAATAAATGTTTCTAAGTGTAGACGTAGATAGCGCAGTATCCCCAAATTATCCAGAGATATCTGACCGTTCATAAAATGACAGGAACTTTACCAAACTGAGAATCCCATAATAACCAAAAACAAGGCGGCAAAAACAAAAACCTTGCCGATCATTGCGCTGTTTGCTTGAAACAAACCCAGACAAATCGCCTGTTGGCGGGTCGGACGATTGGTGAGCCGCGAAAAACCGCGATTTACAAAGAGCATTGACCACACACCACCCTCTACCAGTTTTTGGTCTGGTCCACATCTTCATAGCTTGGCATTGGTTGTACGTAAATAGTGTCTGTCGGGAAACGCCCTGTTTTGAAGTAAAACGAGCGAATCGTCATCGCGAGCGAAGCGTGGCGATCTCATGAAATCAATTGGTTGCGGGAGATTGCTTCGTCGTTTTACTCCTCGCAATGACGAAAAGCGGCGTTTCCCGATAGACACTAAATAAAGTCTCCCCTGCTTTGATCCTGTCTGTTTTCAACAACAGGTTGTCCGGGTAACTGGGAGTGCCGTGTTATCACTATCCTCGGCGGCGCCCTTTGCATGTATTGATACTTTTACGCTTTTTGCATTTTTTAGCATGTGCCGTCCTTCAGGTTCATGTATATGCTTGTCTTTGGCAATTTATAGCATATACTGTGTTTAAAAGTTAAGTATATGCTTGATAATTACAAATTTAAGCCTATAATTATTTCTGGAGGACCGCCATATGCATTTTATAGGACGCGAGGACGAAATCAGGCTTTTGCGCAAAACAAACTTTCGTGATCATGCAGATCTTACCGTTATGTATGGCCGCCGGCGTGTGGGCAAAACTGCCCTCATCGAAAAGGCCTATCATGATTGTGTGATGTGGAAATTCGAAGGTCTTGAACAGGCAAGTCCTGGCGACCAAATTAATTCTTTTTTGAATCAGCTTGCCCTTTACGCCCCGACAAAAAAAGGCAAAACATACAGTGCCAACGATTGGGGAGATGCCTTTTTGCTACTCTCAAAAACCCTTAATAACAAAAAAGTTGTCGTGTTTTTTGATGAGTTTCAATGGATGGTGGGAATGGATGCAAAGATTGTCTCGTTGTTTAAATATTATTGGGACAATCATTTTCAAAAGCACAGGTCATGCCGTTTTGTGATCTGTGGTTCGGTTTCTTCATTCATTGTAGAACAGGTTATTCACTCGCAGGCCCTGTACGGGCGCATTGACACCGAGATCCACCTCAAACCTCTTTCGTTAAAAGAATCACGGTTGTTTTTTTCTGCCCGGACTGCCGAAGAAGTCCTGCAAATTTACATGACGTTTGGTGGCGTGCCCAAGTATTTGTTAGAAATCGAACCCGGGCGTAGTTTTTTACAAAACCTTAACGAAACCGCTTTTCATCAAAACGGATTTTTTTTTCAGGAATATCGCAGGCTCTTTATCAGCCACTTTGCCGAAAACACACACTATCAAACCATCGTCAGGGCTCTCTCTCAAAAACAGGCAACACTCGACGACCTGGCTAAAGCCTGCCAGACAAAAAAAGGCGGTGTCTTTTCTGATCACGTCAATAATCTTGTGTTGGCTGATTTTGTAGAGCGTTTTATTCCGCTCGGCAAGTCCGACTTATCCCGCATCGTTCGCTTCAGGCTCCTCGACGAATACCTCCATTTTTACTTTGGGTTTATCCTTCCCAATGCGGCACGCATCCAAAGCGGGCAGTTTCAGTATCAGGGCATTAACGAGCCAACCCTTCGCCAGTGGCAGGGGTATGCCTTTGAGCGCCTGTGTCGCCGACACGCCCGCGAGATTGCAAAAAGACTCTTTTTTGCGGGTGTGGCCTACGCCTCGGGGACGTATTTTGAACGCAAAAAAAATGGTGTGCAGGTAGATCTGGTATTTAAACGAAATGACAATGTTCTTACGGTGTGTGAGGTAAAGTATGTAAACACACTACAAGGAAAGGCGCTGGTAGATACCTTTCAAAAAAAAATCCGCACCTTGTCAGAGTCCTTTCCCCGTTACAGTATTCACAAAGTTCTTATTTTAGGAAAAGAAAATAAAATACCCGATGTCGTCAAGAGTACCTTTGATCAGATTATCTATGCGAGTGAAATCTGAGTCTGTTTTTCTTAAATTATCCTGTAGAAAACCTCACAAGACAGAGCAAAATGTCGCGCCAGGACCATGTGGTTTTTGTTTTGTGAGATCAGCAGAGAGTGCTGGATTGCATTGTTTGAAATTTGCTCCGTCTTAGATTTTTCTTTGGCACTTTCGCGACAGCCTCCAAAGGAGGAGTGGGTCCTCGAATGAAAAAACTCAGTTTATTGCCGTGCGGCGTATAGCTGACCGCTGATAGCACTCAGTTATGGTCATCACTGCTCCTGTCAGCACGGCCCAGAGTTTGTGTGAGTATTCCTCTTGAAAAGCTTCAAAGTGAGTCGGGAGATCCTCAACCGGCTTGATCAGCACCATGCAGAAATTTTAAGAACTGACGAACACGGTGCTACCGGCGCGCGCATCAAAGACGACGTTATCACCGTGTGGCGTTATGTGGAGTGAAAGATCTTTTGCATGGCCAAAAGGACCGCGAAAACTTCTTACCTCAACGGGGTCGCACGGGCAAATTGAAGACCTGACATCATCAGCGCTGTACTTCCCGTTAAAGACATGTTGGGAAGGCCCTGCGTCAAATTGCCGGCAAACCTGGAGGCGGTTGCCCTGATCATTTTTTGCGCACCGCCCAATAAAGAAGGTCTTTGCGGGGTGGTATCAAGTGCCTGCCTGCCCATCATCGGTGGTATAATTTGAGATTTTATTTTGGGCCATTCGCCACCGGGGTTCCTGATCACAGGCATGGCAGGCGATGTAAGTAGACGTGTGTGTCTGGAGGCCGTCATCAGTCGTTGCGCGCCACCTGTTAAGGCCTTTCGCGCTTTATCAAACAGACCGGCCCACCCAGCAACGAATTGTTTTGAAACTGATGAGAGGCCTCCTGCAGAGGGCGGAGGGTTGTCCCCGTCACGACCGCCGCGGCCATCAGTACCTTTTTTTGCCTGATGGCGGCTGATCGGTATCCCCCATTTTTTCAGGACAAGCCGCAGGTTTTGAGTAGCCGATCTGACCAACGGGTCTTTGTTGTGAGACAACTCACTCCACGCATCACTCCATGAGAGCAGTGGCGGTTGATACTTTATCTTCCGCACGGCCTTATTCTCGTCACCATCAAGCAGCAGTGAAAGGGCCGTCATTTTAAGGTAAGACTTCTCTCTCATTTGTTGCGAAGTCTCTTGACCCTTTTGTTGAGCCGCCTTTACAAACCCTGCAAAGTCAAGTTGGTCAAGGATCTCTGGAGAAAGATAGTCTGCCGTGCGACCGATCAGTTCGTCATACAGGTGTTTCATGAGCCTGTGTTTGAAGTCATTGAGCAGATTCCTGCCTTTGTACTGCGTTGCTTCACGTTCGAGGTACTCGATTCTGCGTGCGATCAGAGAGGAATACTCTCCATCAACAAGAGATTCGTAGGCCATGATAAAGGCAGCTTGATAGAGTCTCACAGTCAGTATCTGGTAACTGGTCGTTGATTCGTCTGCCTGCATCATGGTTTCGCGCAGTGTGTCAATGCGCAGTATGGCATCAACCTTGTCTTGAATATCTTTTTTGATGTCACGGTACAGGACATCCCCTCCCCAGAAAGTCTCTATCTCGGCCGGAATCACATCTGCCCAGACCGTGCTTAAATCGTAAAGAATTGCCTGATCCCCGGTCCTGGCAAGCATCCTGTCAACATCTGGATCAGAATAATGACTGAAATACTCCCTCTTTTCTGTGCTTATGTGGGCGATGTTTTCCCGTTGCCTTTCCAAAAGATCGAGCACATGCGGGATCCTGCCGATCCTGTGTAATCCCCTTTCAATCAACGCGGGATCTGTTTTATTGGTTGTGGAGAAGGGCTGTCCAAACAGGCTCTGCCTGATGCGCGCACTGGTTATCTCCTGCAGTTCATTAGGTCTGGAGTTGTTGAGCAGCAGGACCACGCCATACAGCTTTCCAAACAAAAAGATGATGATATCGTCACCATCCGGGATGGCGTAAAGTTGATGATGATCCTCTCCAAGCCTGTAATACCCGCCGTAATTCTTGTTGTCCCCGTCCACGTTTTCCACCATGCAAAGGCGCGAGATACCCAGCCCCTTGTATTCGGTGGTTTTGTAGCGATGCTCCCCGTGTTCCCAACAGGGAACACTGTGAACCGTCGATGTGCCATGCGTCTGCATCCTGCCCCCAACAAAACTTAATATAAAATCCACCTTCGGATCGCGTGCCGGCACTGGTGCTGCGCGTGCCTTTGATATTTGGGACGCCTGTGCCTCCAGAGCTGCACGTGCCTGCAGCTCCCTTCTTTGCTCTGCGGCGCGCAGTCTTTGTTTATTAAGGACAGCCTGGCTTTCCTGTAATCTGGGAGAAATCTCGTCTGCGATAAAAAGTTTAACAAGGGGGTCTTCTGTCTCATGGAGTTGTTGTGCCGGGGCGTGTACATCGCGAGCCTTGTCCATCCTGAGACTCGCGGGAGTGACCTCCAGCATTCTGTCGCGCATTGATTTGGGTGATGGGATAAAAAAGACAGTCCCCGAATAAACACTCCCCTCCGGAAAAAACAAGAGTGTTCCCGAATCAAGTTCTTCGTGGGCTGATGCCTGCAACCCAAATGGAACGACTTCAAACCTGCCACTCTCTCCCGGAAAAGAGTAGCTGGCAGACACAACACCTCCCTTGGAAACGCTGTCAAATTCGACCTCGGCCCTCCATGGCGATTTTTTTCCTCCCGCGTATGAAGCCCTTAAGCCAACGCCGCCCTTTATTTTTATCCGCTCAAACCCGCTGGTCCTTAAAAATTGCCCCACCTGATCATAAAGAGGTTCGGTCTCATCACCCGCCTGCTGCGGCCTCGTCTCTGCTGCGGGATTGCCCGCACCTTCTAGACCTGCCTGTGTTGGCACGTCATCAGACCTTTTTTTAATCCCCTGTGCGCTGTCTTTTTTTGGTTCGATGACATCTTGTGACGTTGCGTCCTCTTCTGCCCGCAGCGATTCATCCCCGGCCTCCCATGCGGGTATTTGTTGAGGGGGAAAATGGTCCTGCATCCACGATGTATTGGTAACCTTAACCTCCGCGTGAGAGAATTCAATATCCCCCGAACCTTTTTTGGGATATCTTACATAGACCGTTAATTGACGATCCCTTGTTGTCACAGTGATTGTGCCTTGTGAATCTTGTGTGCTCCAATTTGCCCTTGCCTTTATCACAGGGAGAGATTCTTCACCCGCGGTCGTGGGCATGAGTACCTGTGCGTTCACCCCCTCGATTGCAGAACCCACATGATGCGACGTGGATGCCTTGATGGTGATGATGACCCCATCCGAAAATAAATAGTCCCTTGCAATCCTGCTTAGACTCATTCTGGCGCTTGCCCTGCGGATGACCGACTCGCCAAGCAGGACCGGCCCTTCGGATGATTCCGGGGGCTTCATATCAAAAACAGGGGACGCCCCAAGGCGCATGATACTCCCACGACGCACATGTGCAATACGCGAGGTCGAACTCACCTCATCGTTCCTGACCTCTTCTGTCAGCGACAAAGCGAGAAAGGGGGCTCCATCACCGAACATCACATTGCTTTTGACCTGTGGGTTTTGCCTCACACTCACCGGCCGCTTTTCCTGCGTTGCCGGATCGATGACAAAGGCATTTGAGACTGTGTAGGGGGCCCCCTCACCATTGCCCGCGAGGCTCACGTCAAATTCGAGACGCGCCCTGTTGGGAAAGATGAGAATCATTGTTGAGGCGTAAGTCCCTGCATCGCTGCGCCCCCGGTCAACAGAGAATATGCGGACAGGACCAATCTGTGCCACATGGGCATATTTAAATGTCTTTGGTATTTTTTCTGATGTGGTGGGGGCCGCTTCGGGACGAACAGGAGATTGATCAGCAAATCTTAAAACACTCGCAGTAAGACCAGCTGTCAGATCCTTTAATTCATCGGGGCCACCCGTCCTAAGCTCTGCCCAGGCATCGCGTATCAACTGTTGCTGCGTAGGGGACAGCGCGTCCGCATAAAGTGCCTGATGCACATCGCTGGTATCTATCCCGCGCTCTTCTCCATACCAGCTGACAACAGTCCACAAAAAAGCCTTGTCGCCCTCACTCATAGCATTTATGTTCATTCTGCCGTCTGCCATATTAAAAGCTCACAAGATATTCCGTCCATTCATACAGGGTGTCAAACCTCACACAAAACACCGCTGCATTGCTGCAGTGGGAGTCTTAAGCCTCGCAGGCACTCTCCCCGTCCCCGGCCTGACAATCATCGACAAGTACACGTCTCAGGTTGCGTGTTTATCGTTTTTTTTTCGAAACCTTTGAAACCGCATGCAATGAGGATTGTCACAGGGCGATGAGGTGTATGCTGCTATCAGAACGCCAGGGGGCTTGCAGGGATTTCTGCTGGACCAACAGAAACGCTTTCATTGATAAACCAAAATGCGGCAGTTGCAGCACACCGAGAGACAGGTGATGCGGGATTTAATTGAGTTCTACGCGACTTCCAGTGCTTCACCCGTTGGGTGCGCAACTTTGACTCTCCTAACTCAATTAAATCCCGCATCACCTGTTTGTTGCTCATTCATACTGCCGTTTCCGGGATGAAAGACCCGGAGCACATCGCCGTCATTCCTCCCTTTGTCCGACACTCCAGATACTGAACACAAAAAACAGGGACAATAAAGCGGCGCCAATCCAGAAAAAGATGACTGTGCCAAAATCGTGTTTTACAACACCGTTGACAACTGTCTTGCTGGCCTCGATAAACCTGCCGCTCACAGCATCCTGCAGCGAGGCAGCGAGATAACTGAATATCCCGATCATTCCCATCGCTGCACCCGAGGCTTTCTTGGAACAGATATCAATCGCCATCAGTCCCCCAAGGTAGCAAAGCTGTATCCCCATCACAAAGCCAAAGATGGACATGCTTAAAATATCAATCAACAGATAACCGGGCGGGGTCAGCAGAAAAACAGAAACAGACCCCACAAAGAGCAGTCCAAAGATCAGTGACGGGACCTTGCGGTTTCCTTTAAAAAACTTGTCGGAGATATAACCGGAAAGCAGCGTACCCATAACACCCAGCAGGGGATTGGCAGAGATGATGGATGCCGCAAGGACATCGCTGTAAGCCTTTTCTTCCTGCAGATACAAAACTCCCCAGTTTGTGATGGCATAGCGAACAATGCTGAAGCTCGCACAGGCAAGACCCAGCATCCAGACCGCAGGATTTTTTAAAACCTCCCACTGCTTTGTTGAAATGTCATCTTTTGTGCTGACAATTTTATCTGCGCTACCGGCAACCTTGTCCCCATGATCATTCTTGTAATCCGCAATGGACGGCAGGCCGTATGTCCCGGGCCTGTCACACAAAAAAAGCCAGATAAATACAACACCAACACCGCCCATCAGGGAGGCTGTCCAGAAACCGTAACGCCATCCCAGCGCGCTGATCACCATGGCCGTCAACAGAAAAGTCAGAGACTCGCCCATGCTGTGACCCATGCTCCACACCCCGTAGTATGTCCCTCGTTCTTTATTGCCAAACCAGTAAGAAAGAGCGACAGCACTTGTTCCCGGACCCACAGATTGAAACCAGCCGTTAAGCGCAAACAGGACCACAAAAAACCAGAAATGACTTGTAAATCCAAATGCCAGATTAACAAGGGCAGAAATAAAAAGTCCAAAGGACATGAATCTTCTGACGTTGGACCAGTCGGCAAGAAACCCATTGACGAACTTGCCAAAGGCATAAGTTAAGCTCATCGCGGCGCTGACGTAGCCGAGCTGTTCTGCCGTGAGAACCCCGTCGTCAATCATGGGTTTTTTTGCCACAGACAGTCCGAGCCGGCACACGTAATACAGCGCATATCCCAGAGTAATGGAAGAAATGACAGACCATCTCATCCGGCCATAGGCTTGTCCTATCTCCGCCGTGTCTTGAACAAGGGGCTTTTCCCGGCCGGTTCTAAAGAAATAAATCAGTTTGTATAACATGCGCGACACTTACTCAGAAGAGGCATAAAAAAAAAGGAAAATGATGTTTGATGGGTCATTTTTTAATGAAAACTTTTTTTAGAACCTAGGTAGGTTTTTTCTACGCTTGGCGCATTGTGCTAGACATGCCACTGGCATGTCCATCACAAAGCACGGCATCAATTTTTGCATGGTGTCCGCCCGCGTAGGTTTTTCCGCTTTATGCGAGTTATGAAGGCAGAATTTTTAGCAGGGCTGCTTTGGTCCTGCAGCCGATTGTATCAACAAAAAGGTCTATCTCGGAAATAATTTTTGACAGATGATGCTCATTTCCCGAGTCCAGGCTGCTGCCGAGTTTTCTTTTAAGATCGGAAAATTTTTTTAACTCTGCCGCAGTCAATGATAAACCCATCTCCAGCGGGTCTTTGTTAAAAAAAGTTTTAAGGGCCTTTAGCACATGACGGGCCTCGGCCTTTTTTTTTGCGTTGTGGATTTTGATCAAGAATGAACACCTCTTAATCAGGGGTTTTATCGACAGACTCTAATTAATTGCCGTGCGTATGTTTTGTTCGACATCCCTGATAAAACTAAAGGCCAGCGTTTTTCTTTTGAGTTTTTTAAGAATGACCTGATGATCGGCCCCCGCGCTGTTGTCCCATTCGTTTTCGAGATGCGCAAGGTCGATCGAGATCGCGCTGAATTCTGCAATCACATCTTTGTGCAACTGCTTAAGCTCGTTGATGCACTTTTGATTTTTTCTGGGTGTCTTGATGAGCGTTTGGACCTGCTCGTATATGGGGCCAAGCGTTGTGGGAACCTTGGTGTCTTCGTCAACCCTTTGGCCGTTGATTTCTAAAAGGTGCTCAATACGGGTAATCCGCCCTTTAAGGGTCTCGTAGGCCTTTTTGATGAGTTCTTTCTCTTTTTTATCCGGCTCTTTGACCTCTTTGGGATTGACAACAGGATCCTTGGATTTGTGTCTGATCAGGTTGAAATAATTTTTTTTAAGCTTGTTGTGATCAAGTTTAAGCTTTGTCGGAAGATTTAACAATTTAAAATAATCGGGTGACATGGCGGGTGTAATATAAAAAAAACCTTGAGAAGTCAAACATATAGCCCGCATCCGAACGCCTTACTCCACGACCTCCATCTCTGCCGGCGCGTATTTTTTTATTTTTTTCATGTCTTTCATGGCCTCGTCTTCGGTGACCTCTCGTAGTGCAGAACTGCTCTTGGTATGCATGGTGTCTGCGCCAAAACCCCAACTGAACTGTGATGATGAAAATCTTAGAAAATATTGACGATCGGGTTGTATTTCGACAACAGCCTCCATCTCGGGCATGGCCGCCATGAACCCCCATTTGGACTTGACCACATGACTGCCTGTCCCAAGATAAAAGTAGGTCCAGCTTTTATTTGGCAGGTGAATCACCGGATCGCCGTCCACCGTAATTTTGGGTTTTCTTAAATCGGGTTGCCCTCTGGTGCGATAGAGGTAAACAGTGGCGTACCCTGGTTTGGGAGGAACGTGTTGAAACCTTTTCTTTTCAACCTTGGCATGTGAGGCTTGTGGCATCAACAGTACAGCCAGCACCAGCAGAAAAAAATATTTTTTGTATGTCATAACAACCCCCGTATTTTTCCATGCCAGATTAACAGCACGAAAGACCCATGTCAATGATACGGGATGCCTCGTTGACAATGGACGACCCTGTTGCTATTTTTTTTGACATGAAGAAAAACAAATTAATCCTTACACTGTCCGTTGTGTTTGTTTTGCTGGTGTTTTCATCTGCGGCAATCGGCGCAGAAACGGCGTTTGCGCCGGCACCAGCCCCGCAGGCAGGGTACGTGCTGGTTTACGTCTACCGTCCAGACTGTCCCCCAACAATGAAAAACGCCAAAATACTCGTTAATGGCACCGAGGTGGCAAGGCTTGCCAATAAAAGCTACACATGGTTCTACCTTAAGGAGGGAGTGCACAGCATCATGACAAACTGGAGCCGTTTTTTTGGCACAGCGCCGCAGGTCAGTCTGCCTGTGGCAGTAAAGTCGGGCGATACCCGTTTTTTAAGACTGGGCGGCGTCAGTGTGCAGCATTCCGACTACACCACAAACACCAGCGACCTTGTCCCCGTAGATGCCAAACTGGCATCAAAAGAAATGCCGCGTCTTAAAAAATATTCGCAGGCCGCGGTGCAGACTGTTGATTAAATGTATAGAACCTTGGAAGGTTTTTTCTACGCGTTTCGGCATCAATTTTTGCATGGTGTCCGCCCGCGTAGTATTTTCCGATTTATGCGGGTTATGGAATAGCAGGTGTAAAAAACAGGGCTGTTTCACAACAACTTTTTATTGCAGCAACCGCCGCAATCATTTAAAAGATGTGCAAGGGGGCCATCGATGCATATTCACATCAAACTTGATCTCACAAAATCAATCCAGAATTACATTTACGTCACCTACACCATCACCAACATCTCCTGCGATTTTTTGCAGCTTGCCTATCCCTCCTGGGCACCCGGGACTTATCTTATCCAGGAATACGCCGGACTCGTCGACGGCTTTTGCGCCACAGACCTTCACGGCAAAAAACTCACTCATATCAAAACCAGCAAGTGCCAATGGCAGATTGAGACCAAAAAACAATCGGCGATTCGTGTTGTTTGCCGCGTTTTTGCCCTCGATTTAAGCGTCAAAGGGGCTTACGCCGATCATGAGATGGCCTTTATCAACCCCTGTGCTGTTCTGTTTTATGTTGATGGCAGGCTTAATATGCCCGTAAAGCTTGAGATAAAGCATCCTGCAGGGTGGCAGACGGCAATGGCCAAAAAAATATCACGGGGTGCCTGCGTGTTTGATCACTTTGACGAACTCTACGACACCCCCATCTTGTGCGCACGTCAACTCGAATTCATCCGGTTTAAAACAAGTACCACTCAATACACCCTTGCTGTCCGCGGCCAGCGCAAACTCAACCACAAACAAATCGTCCGCGATGTGACCGCTTTTATTAAGGCACAAATCGAAATCTTCGGCAATAATCCCTGCCGGAATTATCTTTTTCAAATCATATTTGCACCACACAGCTATGGCGGCCTCGAACACGCCCACTCATCAACCAACATCTTTGACGAAAATCTGTTAGGCAACAAAAAGGATTATAACAAATTCATCACGCTTCTCGCGCACGAACACTTTCATCTGTGGAACGTCAAAAGAATCAGGCCCGAAGGCTTGGGCCCTTACGATTACACAAAAGAATCTTACACGCGCGATTTGTGGATGGCCGAGGGACTGACCAGTTACTATGACGACCATTCGCTTCTGCGATCTGGTTTTTACACAGCAGAGGATTACCTTGCACTCATCGCAGAAAACATCATCAAAATCGAATCGTACAAGGCCCATCGTGTCAATTCCATATCAGAGGCCAGCTTTGATGCCTGGATAAAATTTTATCGCCCCCAGCCCAATGCCATCAACACCGTCACCAGTTACTATCTTAAGGGCAGTCTGGTCATGCTTTTGCTCGATCTTCTGATCATTAAAAGTTCACGGTCAAAACACACGCTCGATGATGTCCTGCGCCGGCTTTATGCCCTCTATAATCAAAACAAAAAGACCGGGATCACCCGCGCCCAGTTCTTTGATGCTGTCCTTGAATTTGCAAATATTAATGTAAAGGAATTTGCTGCTGATTATCTTGATGGGGTTAAAATCATTGATTGGAAAAAAGAGTTTGAACCCTTTGGCATCACTCTTTTAAACAACAAACAGGCAACAGTCGGTTTTTTGGGGGTCATCCTTGTAGAAAAAAATGGAAGGGTGATGATTCAGGCCATTGCAGAAGACAGCCCGGCCTTTGGCAGTATACTTCAGCCCGGAGACGAAATCATCGCCATTAATCACCACCGCCTTGAGTCCATCAAGGTTCTGGACCATTATCTCAACAACAAAAAGATTCACCTGATCATCTCGCGCCACCAGAAGGTTTTTGAAACCGATATCACGCTGACGCAGAACCCACACCCCAATTACGCGCTCAGCATCAACAAAAAGTTGACCCCTGTTCAAAAGAAGTACCTGAATAAATTTATGTCTAGGAATTTCAAAGTTGACAGAGCGCGGGTGCATACCTCGCATGACGAGGAAGCTCAACCGCGCACCCCAAGGGCACTTCCTTCGGGGCGTCAAAGTCAAGTTAGCAACTTGTTGAGAAAGGAGAGATGACTGCGCACTCCTGTATCAATCCAAAAACGGCGCTATCTCACAAGTGGTGCATTGATCGCTGTATGGAGGATCAAGGGTGCCGATTAAAAAACAGTCACCATCAAAACCATGAGCACAACATTTATTGATCACCTCTTTAAACAGAGGTCAAATCGGGACGTCATTGCCACCGCCGCAGAGATTAAAAAAACGCCCGGCACGCCAAAGCAACTCCTTCATGCCATCAAGAGCAGCGAGCTTGAAGACTGGCTTAAAAAAGAAGCTCTGACACGCCTGTCAAGCCTCCCCGACGGCCTCAATCCGCAGGAAAAAAAGGATCTGCTGGAAATGGCCAACCGCTATCCCGACGGCAGTATGGAGATGATTGCGTTAAACGACTTAAACAAAATGTCGCAGTTTGTAAACTCGCCGAAAGATCTTTTAGACAGGGCACGACAGGGCTTCTCTCTCCTCAAAAACAACACGACATGTCAAGACCTGGGAACTGTCGCGCGCGGCGTGCCTGGGGGTGGTGCTTCATCACGAGCCGCAAAGTGGACGCGGCTTAACCCGGAGACTGCCAGAAAATTTGGACTCACAGAACAAACACCCCGTCCCTTATTTTACGTGCAGAACAAAACACTGCTGCAGCACACCCTTGATTTTTCGCGCTTCATCGCCCAAAAAGCGGGAGTTGTTTTTCCAAATATCATCATGACAAACTCCGAGAACGTCAGCCTGCTTCTTGACACGATTCGGACCGACTGGACAGACCACACTCCCGCAGAACTGGCAAACACCATTCTGTTCAACCAGATTGTCCTGCCACGCTTGTGGGTCGAGGACGGTCAGACGACAAAAGACAAGCTCTATCCCGCGGGGCATGGCGACTACCCTTTTCTGATGGCAAAATACGGCATTGCCAACGCCCTCAGGCAATCCGGCATCCGGTATTTTGTTTTTTCCAATGCCGATGAGTGGCTCTGGCAGGCCGACCCTGTGATGATCTCGATTGCAGACGAGCTTTTTCACAGAGGGCATCACATGATCATTATCGGGACAAAAAACACCAACAACCAGTTTGGTGGCGGGTTTGTCAGAAAACAAGACGGGACTCTTTCTCTTGTCGAAACACCGCGTCTCCCTTGGAGTGTGGTCAAAAAAGGCGAGGCGCCGGTTGCTATCAACACTACTTTTTATCTTGTCGATGTGGAGTACCTTGCCTCACACGAAAACAAACTCCTCGAGGTTGAAAAATCCCTTGTGGTCAAAGAGGTGCCTGCGCGTCAAAAGACCGGGATCGAGCAGATCATCGGTGTTGACAGCTGGGCCGGTGACTGTTTTGCGGCTGTTCTTAATCCTGTCTTTATCGAATGGCCAAGGCTTAATTTTCTTGGCATTAAGGACGGCGGTTTTATTTCGGGGACAGAAATTCTAACAGAGCTCGGCAACAGGTCCTATCAGCAGTATGTTAACGAGGCCATTGTCTCTTATCCGCGCGTCATGAATGATCTCATCAATGGCGACACAGCGTCTGCGCAGCGCCTTTTGAGTTCGGGGTACAGTTATCTTGGCTAGGGATAATCTATGCAATGCTACAAACTCACCACCCTTGGCGCGCTGTTGTGCGCTGCTTTTCTGTCTTTGCCAGGCTGTCACAATCAAAAAAACAAAACAGAGATCGGGCCACAGAAGAAAAACACACAGGGTCAACACGATAGACTTCTTCAGTATTATCCCACTGAGGCACTGACCGGCGAGATCATCACACTCAAGCCCATTGAGGGACATCACTTTAATCTTGAGGCCCCGCAAAAATGCGGCAATGAGGACCCCATTGTGATGGCAGGGGGCAGTTTGTCTTGCCGTTTTAATGTTCCGGGTACCATGCAGATTGTCACCGCAATTTGCGACGATGCCGTCACCTTTTGTCAACTGGACAGGTTAAGCGTTAAAGTCATGAACCAGCAGGATATAAAAAACAAAGGCCCGCAGGACAATACAGTTATGCCTG
>JADGCS010000028.1 GCA_015228875.1 Deltaproteobacteria bacterium
CGAAGCTATTTGTTCACTGGCAGATGAATATTAAGCCGTCGATTGGATAATGGGAGCCGGATGAGCTGAGAGGTTCAAGTCCGGTTCTGAGAGAGCCCGTGGGGGAGGTTCCCGCGGGCCACTCACCCTACCAAATTGCGCTTTGTTAATCCTTCGGAAAAAGCGCGACCTTTTGCCCTGCAATACAAGGCTCCGGGGACTCTGTTGGCTGTGCTTGTTGTCAATGACAGACCCATTGGGTTTACATCTTCCGCAACAACGCACAACTATGATGATGATTTTGTCATCATCTTTCCAGACGGAAAAAATCTCACTGATACACGGGCAAATTCAATAGCTGCCTTTAGCTCAATTTTTTGGGGGCCAGACGGGAGTCCGATAGACATCTCAACAATGCCTCGGGTTTCCTTTAACCAACCATAATTTTAATCAATCAGGTGCCAATACTTTCGGACCAAAAGTATGGTGGCACTTTAATATTAATAATACTTTAATAATATAAATCGAGTACCAGAGAACAAAAATCGGGTGTCAGGTACTTTTTTTATAATCATACTTGCTTGAGACTATTAGTTAACTATAGTATACTAAAAATCAGATTACATATGTTTCTACAACAACTTAAAAACATAATGTTTTCGCAAGGATTGCTGATGTCTCACGTTGCTCAAAAAGCAGGGGTCACCAAAGCCGCTGTTTCAAAATGGTTTTTTGGCTTTAAACCCAAGGATTTTATAAATGTAGAAACCCAAACAGTGGCCACGCTCGCAAAAAATCTGAATGTGGACCTGTGCGTTTTTTTTGAAAATCAAAAAAATGTGGATCACTACAGAACCACTTTTCTTTGGGATAGCTTATTTGAATCTGTTGAGTCGTTTCTTTGGGCTATCAAACAAAAACGATCACCAGCCTTGGCGCGGCTGGTTGAAGTTCTGGGATTACATGAGGCTTCTCTGGTTGCGGGACCAGTCGTGATGCGTAAATTTCATCAGTACAAACATTTCATCAAGCCCATCAGACGAAAACAAATGGAGGTTCTGTGGCCGCTATACTCAAAGACATAAAACCGTTTGATAAGATATCTTCGCGTGTCACGCGTGCTTCACAATGCACGTTTTTGAAAAAAAAACTTTGTCGGCCAAAACACTGATTTGTGTCTTGTGGGTGGCACAGCACTCTCGGCTTACTATGCTGAACACCGCTATTCTTATGATCTTGATTTGTTCGCCGCCACTGACACGAGCTTTAAGGCAGCGACACAAGCTGTCAAAACAATCGACAGTGAAAATTATTCACTCACATGTTTTGGTGATGCAGAAAAAATTGCCCCCATCAGAAGTGAGCGTGGCCCTTAAACAGACGATGAAGAGATTGAAGTGATTCTGAAAGAAAATGAGCCGTAAAAACCAGTTGTCCAGCAGCAATCTCGCTTTCTGGCATTTCAGATTTACATGTTGTTTTTATGATGATCAATACACCCCGTATTCGATCATGTCCTTGCCTTTTCTTTTGGCAGAGTACATGAGCCTGTCGACATCGCCAAGGGCTTCATCTACGGTATCTGGCGGGTTTTGAAACGTGGCTACACCGATACTTAAGGTGACTGGCCAGTCGTTTTCTTTCATGGTATCCAGAATGGCAAACCTGATGCGGCTGATAAGCACCGAGATGCGTTCCTTGTTTGTCTCGGGAAAGAGGATCGAGAATTCATCGCCGCCAAATCTGGCCATAAAATCGCAGGTTCTTATATTTTGCTTTAGTTTTTCTGTGGTGAGCCTGAGAAGCTGATCGCCCGTCTGGTGACCGTGTTTATCATTGACCTCTTTAAAATTATCGAGATCGATAAAGACCACAGTAAAGGCGTGTTTGTATCTTTTGGATCTTTCGATTTCGTTACTTAAGGTGGTGTAAAAAGAGCGCCTGTTGGCAGCGCCTGTGAGCGGATCAAGCTGTGCGAGACCCTTCTCGTGTTCCAGCCTTGACTTGAGGAGTCTCAGTAAAAGTACCATCAGGCAGAAAAAAAACACCGTGCCTAGTGAGTTCCAGATATGGGCAATCCACTGGCGGTAGGTAACAATGGTTTCGTAGTGGCTGAGTGTGAGCGAGACGCCGCCGAGGAACGCAAACAGAATTCCCAGATAGCGTGTGGTGTACCAAGTGACCAAACACACGGGGACAAGGTAAAACACGGAGAGTGAAAGTTTTTGGTGGACAAAGGTGTTTGCAATACCCGTAATGATAAGGATCACAAGGCCCAGAGCGGTGATAAAGGCGGTGCCTCTTTTTGAAAGAAAATCCGAGACGCGCTCAATCCTGATTTTAACAAGTTGATTGATATTGCCGTGAGGGGGCCCTGATCTGGTTTGTGCCATTGTTTTTCAAAACGGTTGATTCAGGTACCCACTTATGAGAGGAATAAACAGGTATCAAGGGATTTGTTTTTTATTAAGGAGGAGGATCATGAAGTACAGAATTTTTGGCCGGACGGGCGAACAGGCCTCGGAGATTGGTGTGGGCACATGGACGATGGGCGGGATGTGGGGACCCAGAGAGGATCGCGAGGCAATCAACTCCATGCTGTGCGCGCTGGATCAGGGGGTTAATTTTATTGATACAGCGGCGGTGTATGGCGATGGGCACAGCGAGTCTCTCATAGCTTCGGCCTTTAAAGAGGCAAAAAAAAGGGTTTTTGTGGCGACCAAAGTACCTCCAAAAAATTTTCAGTGGCCTGCAAGGCACGATGTTTCAGTCTCCGAGACATTCCCCGCCGATCACATTATTAAAAGCACAGAGCAGAGTTTAAGAAACCTGCGCACGGATTGCGTTGATCTGCAGCAGCTGCATGTGTGGTCGGATAGCTGGCTTGCAACAACAGACTGGCTTGATGCGGTGGACATGCTTAAAAAACAGGGCAAGATCAGATTTTTTGGTGTTTCTATCAACGATCACGAACCCGATTCTGCCCTTAAAATGGTTGCAAGCGGTCGCATCGATGCGGTTCAGGTTATTTATAACATCTTTGATCAGACACCCGAAGAGGCACTTTTTCCGTTGTGTCAAAAACACAATGTGGCGGTGATTGTGAGGGTGCCGTTTGATGAGGGATCCCTCGCGGGGGCCTTGACCCCGGATCATCAATTTCACAAAAAGGATTGGCGCAGGCATTACTTTACACCCGAGCGCCTCAAAGAGACCTGTGAGCGGGTGGACAAACTTAAATTTCTGGTTCGCGATGAAATCAAAACCATGGCACAGGCGGCGCTTAAATTTTGTCTGTCGCACCCCACAGTCTCCACGGTGATTCCGGGGATGAGGACAAAAAAACATGTCGACGACAACTGTGCCGTCTCCGACGGAAAACTATTAAGCAGCGAAGAACTTCAAGAACTAAAAAATCACGCGTGGTTTAGAAACTTCTACCCGGTGTGGTAGGATCATAAACCAACATCTCCAAACGCTGGAACACCGGATGATATGCAATGCAAAAAACACGGTGATAAAAAAGTCGTGTGTAAACATAAGGATATAAAAAACATCATTTATATTTTTTAAAAAATGTTGTATTTATTACAGAATTTATCACCGTGTTTTTTGCATTGCAAAAAACACGGTGATGATTTAGTGTAACGGGGCCATGCTTTTCAGCCGCAACCAAGAACTCCAGTTTCTCGAGAGTGTTGCCAAATCAAGAAAAAGCGAATGGCTTTTTATCCGGGGGCGGCGGCGTATTGGTAAGACGTGGTTGTTAAAAAAATTCCAATCCCGTTCTGTCAGGACAAGGTTTTATATCGCCGGATCAAAAGGGGCGCGTCTCAGTGTCAAACTAAAAAACTTTGCAAAAGAATGGGACGCGTTTACCGGAAAGAAAGAGCTTTCAAGATACAATATCCTCGAATTAAGCTGGCTGATGATTTTTAGGCAGATTCACAGCCATGTCATCAAACACAAAAAGTCCCTTGTTATTATCCTCGATGAGATTCAGTGGCTTTCGAACGGTGGTGACTGCTTTAGCGGGGATCTCAAGTCCATCTGGGTGGAGTGGCAGCAGTCACGTTTGATCAAGGTGATTGTCTGCGGCTCGTCCACAAAATTCTTTAAAGAAGCAACCGGCGGTGAAGATAAAATGCTGCGCGGTTTGCAGACGCGGCCGCACCTGTGGGTCAACCCGATTTCTCCAAGGGAAATCAAACAAAAACTTCTGCGAGACTGGAGTGTGGCAGAAGCGGCCATGACATACATGATGGCGGGCGGTGTGCCCTATTATCTCGAAAGGCTTGACCCCGCAAAGGGATTTATACACGCGATCAACGATGCTTTCTTTACGGCAGAAAACCACCTTCTCGATGAGATTGACGAACTCCTCAATTTTGATTTTAACAAGACAGGGATCAAGACAGTCAAGAGAATCCTTGCCACGCTGGGACAGGACGGCTGCACACAGGCAAATATTATTGCAAAGACGGGGCTTGCGCAGTCCACTGTTGGCGATCTGCTGGCAAAACTCACAGCATACGATATTGTCTCTCTTAAAATACCCGCGGGAGGACCCCATCGGGCTGATCAGATTAAAGGTGTGCGGTATTACATGAAGGATTTTTTCCTTAACTTTTATTTTCAAATATTACGCAAGGCCGAGGCTCAGATCCGTCAGAATGATCACGCGCTTATTTTTCCGGTCGAGGCTGATCTCTCGCGACAAGGTTTGTACATGCCAAACTTTTCAGGAAAGGCCTTTGAGCTTTTTATTCGTTACCTTTTTGAGAGTGGCGAAATTCTTAAGACAAAATTTGCCAGAAAAATCCTGTTGACCAGCCCCGGTTATGAGGTCCGTGATTATTGGGACAGGCAGCAGCAGATTGATCTGATCGTCGAGCATCAAAGGGACCGCCTGTCCCGCATCATCGAATGCAAGTGGCAGGACTACCGACCTGCGTGGATCGATGAAACCCTATCCAAAAAATATCCCACCACAAATCAGATCAGGTACTATGTGGTTTCTCCCTCTGCCAGAACAGCAACATCAGATTCGCGCGTCATTTTTTTAAGTCTTAACGATTATTACCTGTGAGGGCCATTATCCTTGAGGCCGTGAGCGCGGCGAGTGTTGTTTTAATAATCTCTCCCGTTACAAACGGAAACAGGCCCATCGAGAGGATGTGCATCAGCGTGGGTTGTTTGCCCTGAACTGCAAAGGTCCACAGCGCGAGATGCAGAAGACCGGGGAGAAATATCAGGGTGTGCGCCACAAACATGATGAAAAGCATAAACGGAAAACTTTGAGACTGCCTGTATTTTTCCGAGATGTGGCCGACAAAAAACGCCGCGAGTATAAAACCAACCACATAACCCACAGTGGGCCCTGACAAAAAAGCGGCGCCGCCTGTCATGCCTGAAAACCAGGGGATGCCTGCCAAACCAAGTACCGCATAGATTACCTGACTTAGACTGCCCCATTTTTTTCCCAAAAGGACACCAGCCATCAGCACGGCAAAGGTCTGCCCTGTGACAGGGACAGGTGTAAAGGGCAGCGGGATTTTAATTTGCGCCATGATCCCGGTGACACAGGCAAATAGAATGGCGAGGACAATCTTTTGCGTGAGTGTGATCTCGGTGCGCCAGTTGATGATCAGGGGGAGTGTTTGTTGTGTGTGAGCAGAGGTCATAAGGTTCTCCAATAAAAAAATCGTGTGCCAAAGTTATAACAGGACACACGATTAAGCAAGAATCAATTAGAGCCGTTATTGCCACAAGGCTTGTCGCGGGTTTTTTAAAAATGACACAGTTTTTCCGGCCTGTTTCTCATGGGTGTTGACACCCATTGCCAATGCCGATTTCATGTTTCTTATCCTGTATGCGGCGATTGAAGTTTTTAGGTTTTTATTACGAGAGGAGCGATCATGTTTGCGAATTCCATCTACAAAATCCCCGTGGCCGTTGAACCCTTTTTTTCACAACAGCGTCACCATGGTTTTCCGGTTCGCGCCGTACAGAATCAACCGCTCTTTGGCATGGAACAGAGACTGACGGCCTTGTGGCAAAGGGCCTTTGCCGTGCCCGCAGCAAGACCATTGCAAAGAGGTATCTGGGCAGTCTCCAGCATAGACCCTGACACGATCGAGCGCATCCGTCACCCCTACGCCCCAAGGCATCCGTGGGAAGAACCCGCAAGAAGAAGGGAACAGCCTGTCCCGCAAAGGCGCGAGGAACCAAGGCTTCCCAACGACGGCGATCCCAAACCATGGGAGGATCCGGGTGACGGGATTTATGGGGGGTAAAAGTGGGGGGGAACAACGCCTCTTGGAGCGTGTTGTGCGAATTTTTTCTGTTTGATACCCCGCAGCTTACACGGGGGCTCTTGGTTTATCTGGCCCTGCGTTTCCTTTACAGGGCATCAATCACCGCATTAAACGTGGAGCTTGGGCGCATGACCTTGGTCGTGAGTGCCAGGTCGGGGAGGAAGTATCCGCCTATGTTTGCGGGTTGTCCCTGAACGTCGAGCAACTCTTTTGCGATTTTGTCTTCGTTTTCCGAGAGGGTCTTTGCAACCTTGGCAAAGCGTTCTTTAAGTGCGGGATCGTTGTTTTGTTCTGCAAGCGTCTGCGCCCAGTACAGGGCGAGATAAAAGGAACTCCCGCGGTTGTCGATCTCGCGCGCCTTGCGTGACGGGAGTCTCCCGTTTTCGAGGTATCTGGCGATGGCCTGATCCAGCGTTTGAGCGAGTGTTTTTGCCTTTTCGTTTTTGGTGTTTTCGTAAATCAGCTCAAAAGAGGGGACAAGGGCGCAGTATTCGCCAAGTGAATCCCATCTTAAATGACCTTCTTTAAGGAGTTGTTCGACGTGCTTGGGGGCCGAGCCTCCGGCACCGGTTTCAAACAGGCCGCCGCCGTTTAACAGGGGGACAATCGAGAGCATCCGGGCACTGGTCCCGAGTTCCAAAATGGGAAAGAGGTCGGTAAGGTAATCCCTGAGCACGTTTCCGGTTGCGGCGATGGTGTCTTCGCCCTTGCGGACGCGCTTGAGTGAAAAGCGCATGGCCTCTACAGGGGGCAGGGTGCGGATCTCAAGGCCCTGTGTGTTGTGTTGCGGAAGATATTTTTCGATCTTTTTGATGATTTCTCTATCGTGGCCCCTGTTGCTGTCGAGCCAGAAGATGACCGGTGAACCTGAGGCGCGTGCACGTCTGACAGCGAGCTTGACCCAATCTTGAATGGCGATGTCCTTCGCCTGACACATGCGGAAGATATCTCCCGTTTGCACTTTTTGTTCGAGGAGTGGTGTTCCGTCAGTGGTGATGACACGGACCGTGCCGTTTTCTTTGATCTCGAAGGTCTTGTCGTGGGAGCCGTATTCCTCGGCCTTTTGCGCCATGAGGCCGACGTTGGCCACGTTACCCATGGTGGCGGGGTTAAACTGCCCGTTGACTTTGCAGTCTTCGAGAATTTCTTTGTACATTGTGGCGTAACAGCGGTCCGGGATGAGTGCCATGGTGTCTTGAAGTTCATCGTTGGTGTTCCACATCTTGCCGCCGTCACGCACGACATTGGGCATCGAGGCATCGACAATCACATTGTTGGGGACATGCAGATTGGTGATGCCTTTTCGGGAGTCCACCATGGCGAGCGCGGGACGCGTATTGTACATGGCGTTGATGTTGGCCTCGATCTCTGCCTTTTTGTCCGGCGGGAGCTTGCCCAGTTTTTCGAGGACATCGGCAAGCCCGCTGTTGACGTTGGCGCCGATCTCTTTAAGTACACCGGCGTGTTTGTCCAGGGCATCTTTATAAAAGACGGAGACGCAGTGACCAAACATGATGGGATCCGAAATTTTCATCATTGTGGCTTTAAGGTGGAGAGAGAGGAGGAGCCCCTCTTTTTTTGCCTCGTTGATTTTTTCTTCGTAGAATTTTCTTAAGGCCTTGACGTTCATCACGGCGCTGTCGATGACCTCACCCTCTTTGAGCGAGATTTTTTCTTTAAGGACGGTGACCTTGCCATCGCCTTTAAGAAGCTCGATCCTGACATCGCACGGGGTTTTGATGGTGGTGGATGTCTCACTCTGGTAAAAATCGCCTTCACTCATGTGGACCACGCATGCCTTGGATCCGGACCTGGGCCAGTCCTTCATCATCTTGTGCGGTTTTTTTTGCGCGAATTTTTTTACAGACAGCGCGGGACGGCGGTCCGAGTTGCCTTCGCGCAGGACCGGATTGACTGCCGAGCCCAGGACTTTTGAAAACCTTGCCTGAAGCTCTTTTTCGGCGGGTGTTTTTGGTTCTTCGGGATAGTCGGGGATGTCGTAACCTTTTTGCTTGAGCTCTTTGATGGCGCTGACAAGCTGCGGGACTGATGCGCTGATGTTGGGCAGCTTGATGATGTTTGCGTGAGGGGTTTTTGCGAGTGCGCCGAGATCAGAAAGGTGATCAGGAATTTTTTGGTCTTCTCTGAGACGCTCGGGAAATGTTGCGATGATCCTGCCCGCAAGGGAGATGTCGCTTGTCTCAACATCAATGTTGCAGCCTTTTGTGTAGGCCTTGATGATCGGAAGCAGTGAATAGGCGGCGAGCACAGGGGCCTCGTCTGTGTGGGTCCATTTGATTGTTGCTGTTGTCATAATTATTTCCTCTTTTAAAAATGTGGTTTAAAATCACAAAGAAACTGTTTACGGTGTATTGTCCGGTTTTTTAATGCGGACAAAAGAATTATGTTTGAGTTCTGGTGGACGCTTGATGATAATGGGGTCATCCACACGAAGATCACCGTAAATCTGAATGCCTTGTTCGTTGGCCTCGCCCGTCTTGACTGCCACCAGTTTGGCCTGATTGCGGTAAACAATAAAGACAAAGGTGTTGCCTTCCTCCTCATACAGGACCTCTTTGGGCAGGATAATCACACGGTCCATCTTGCGTGTGGAGACGTTTACATCGGCCTTTTGGCCGCCCTTGATCTGGTTGTCGTTATTGGAGCAGTGTGCGCGGACCTCTATTTTGCCGGTGGCGGTGTCGATATTTGGGCTGATAAAATAGACGGTGCCTGTGCCCGAGACATCGGGCGCATCTTTTGGCGAGACCTTGACCTGTGATGTTTTATCGATAAAACTTGCCACATCTTCTGGTAGAAAAAATTTGACGGACAGCGGGTTTGTTTTTGAGATCTCTACAAGTTTGTCCTGCTGTTTGACCTTGTTTGTCTCGGAGGCATGTGTTTTTGTAATCACCCCATCAACGGGGCTGTTTTGAGTAAGGCTCAAGAGCTGGCGGTCGAGGGCATCGGCCTGTTTGGTGAGGGAATCGATGTTTGCCTCTAATACCTCGACGAGTCCCTTGACTGTTCTTGGGCGGTCAGGTGGGGTGCCTGCGTCGCCAAATTGTCTTTGCGGCTGCTGATCGGCAGGATCTTCGTCCATAAAGACGGTATCCTCGATGGTTGTTGGCAGATCTTCTCCCTCACTGGTCTCTATACGTCCCTGTGCCTGAGTGAGTCTCGCCTGGAGTTCTTTTATTCTCGCCCGTTTGATGTCGATGAGTTCCAGAATCTCTGTGTTGGAAATGGTAACAATGGGGTCGTCCTTGGTGACGCTGTCACCTGTGGCAACAAAGACCTGCTCGATAAAACCATCTGCATTTGCGGTGATGGTGGTGACTTCACTGGGATCGAACTGCCCTTCGACGGTGTGAACCCTGGCAACAGACTGAAAATCAGGATTGGTGACCTGCACCTCGTATATGGTATCGCTGTCGCCGGGTTGTTTTTCTCTGGGGGCGTCGCAGGGGTTTGTAAAAGAAAACGAGATGGCCAGAATACAGGGGATGGTAAGCGATCTGATCATGGGGGGCTTATATTAAGGGATCCATTGGAGGTCAACCCCCAGATGGGGGTATGATAATGGCATGAGAAAATAGAAAATAGAGGGAGTCTGCCAATTTTCTTCGAAAATCGACAGTCTCTTTGCGGCGGGGTTCCTTATCACGCGGGCATATTTTCGAGGTCCTGTTCCACCTGAATCCTGCCTGCGCGAACAAAGCCATCCTGGGTTTGGGAGCGCGCCAGACCGTTTGGGTCATAATCTGGGGTAAATTCTGTGTTGTGACCGGTGAGTTTGTTAAACGCGAGGATCGAGGGTTCTGCCTTGGGGGTGGTCTCTGCGAGGGCTTCTTCGCCTGCTTTTTCTGTCGCGGCCAGCGCTTCTTCCTGTGGCGCAATCAGCACGGGGGCAATCCTGTAACCTTTGCCTCTGCCAATAAAGGCGAGGGCACTGCTGGTCCTGCAATCCAGTGGCGCAGAGCGTGAAAAACTGCTCTTTCCCTTTGGGGCCTCTTTGCGAGGTGCGTCGTCGATGAGCAGGCATGCAAAACTGGGGGGCTGTTTGTCTTCTGGTGTTGCGCAGAGCCTTGCCCCGGCAATATGGGCCTCGGCAACAAGTTCTGCGGCCTGTTCGGGGGTCAGACGGCCGTCTTTTTCGAGTTTTTTGATTGTTTCTTTTAAGGCATCGGGGCTTACGGGTCTTTGACAGATGTGCGACGGCTCATCGACAGATTTTTTGGCATCCTCGGCCTGTCTTGCCACCTCTTCTCCCTGTTTTTTGGCGAGTTCGGCCTTTGACTTTTCTTTTTCGTGTGCGGCCATTTCCTTTGCCTTTTTGGCTTCCTTGATGGTGGGCATTGCGGCGACCTTGGCTCGCTGTTTTCCGGTTAATTCTTTTTCGCCGGCAACACCATCATAGCCTTCTTCTCTGGCACGGGCCTCCATCTCGGCCTTTTCTTCCTTGGACAGCTTGTGTGCGCCCTGTGCGGGTTTCGTGTTCTTTGCGGTTGGTTGGGCGGTCTGTTGGGCGACCGCTTTGGCTGCCTTGGCATACGGGGATGCGGGGGACTTGCCTCCCTTGCCGGGTGCGGGGGCCCTGCTGTTCCCCTTGCTGAGCTTGGCAAGTTTTTGCTCTGGTGTGAGTTCGGGTTTTTTATCGAGTTTTGTATCGCCGCCAAATTTTGTCTTTGCCTGTTCTGTTCTTACTCTTTCTGTGAGGTGTCTTGAAAATCTTTCCAGGTTCTGCTTGGTCAGGGTCTCTGTTTTTTGCTGACGTATCAGGGCCGTGGTTTGACCGCGGGCTGCCCTGTACAGGCCTTCTTTTAACCGGGGGAGGAGTGTTTTGGTCAGCGTTTGTCTTTGCTGCATCTTCTGAGCGGCCTTTTTTTCGGCCTCTCTTGCCTCTTCCTTTGCCTTTGTCTCTTCTGCCTTGATCTCCTCGGCGGCGGCCTCTACGGGTTGTTGTACTACAGGTTCTTGTGCAATGGGTTGTTCCATCTGCTGTACGGCCTGTTGAAGGGCCCTTTGATCCTTTGCTGTCTGAATGTCCTTGAGTAACCTAAGGAACTCGGTCCTTTGTTCGGGGTCTTCTATGTCTTCGGCGGAGAAGTCTTCGCTTAAAAAACTTGAGTCATAGGTTTCATCCTCTGGTGCAACATCAGGGGGCATCAGCTCTGACCAGATATAGTCGCTATCCTCTGATGGCTGACAGACGGGGCCATCTTCTGCGGGGGCCTGTGAGGCACCGGTTGCCGTCTCTGATGCTGCTGAAGACTGCGGATCGACTGGCGGCTGTGTCGAGGGGTTGGTACTGATCTGGGCCCCTTGGTTTATCGCATCAGCTGGCGCTGTCGGGGTACCACTGGTAATCCCGCCTGAGGTATAGCCGCTGTCGCCGTTGCTCCCTGCCTGACCAAGACCGCCCACACTAAAATGAGGTCTGAGAAAAAAAACTAAAGATGCCATAAACGCTCCTTACTTTATTTACTTTAAATACCAATTGATAAAGCAAAATACGGGCCATTTTAAATCGCAGCCCCGTTTTTTTAAATTTGTGTTAATAGGTTGATTTAAAAGATTATTTTTCAAAAGGTGCCAGGTACTTTTTATTGGGGTGCCAGGTACTTTTTATAAACATTGGGACAGAAAACCCCAGAAGGAGGTTGATTATGTGGGGTGTGATGTCCTTAAAATTTTGTGGTTGCTATGTGAACGATTGTTCAGTAGTATGGAGTCAGTCTTTAGCCTTGGGTCCCCGGCCGGGGGATGTTTAACGGCAGAGGGCTGATTTATGGTGCAGGGGTTACCACATTGGAGGCCGCAATATGACATCCAAATTTAATCTTTCCGAAATCAAAGACGTATTTCTCTCTTTTCAACACGATCAGGGGCGCATGCCCAGTTATTCAGAAATCTGTAAACTGTTTGGATACAAATCCAAAAATGCGGCCTTTCGTCTTGTCGAAAAACTCATTGATATAGGTGTGGTTTCCAAAAGCTCCGGGGGTAAAATTATCCCCGGGGCGCTTGGCAGACCGCTCAGGCTTTTAGGCAGTATACAGGCCGGATTTCCCACACCAGCGGAAGAAGCAATCCTCGATACCATTTCTCTCGATGAATACCTTATCCGCAACCCGCAATCCAGTTTTCTGCTGCGTGTCTTTGGCGATTCCATGATCGACGAAGGCATAAGGCCGGACGACCTTGTTATTGTTGAGCGCGGGCGCAGTCCCAAAAATGGAGACATCGTGCTTGCCCAAATCGACGACGCGTGGACCCTCAAATTTTACGAAAACCGCGGCGGTCAGGTGCGCCTTGTCCCCGGTAATCGCAATTACCCCGTGCTTGTGCCGCAGCACGAGCTTAAAGTAGCCGGCGTTGTAAGCAGCGTGGTCCGCAGGTATTTTTAGGGGGCTGGCAAAAGTTTGATCCTCGGCCCTGTAGGGATTTTTGTGTGTGCCTTAACAGAGGGCGTGGGGGGCGTACTCAGGTTAACACACACGGCCTTATTTTTTTTGCTGTTCCAAAAACTCCTGTGCGTAGACATTTTCGGGGTCAAGCTCAAAGAGCGCGGCAAAGGCAATGCCAGCGTTTTTATAGTCTCCCATGGCTTTATATGTACGGCCAAGACCGGCGAGGGCGCTTACATCACCCTCATTTTTTCGGAGTGCGGCCTCAAATTCTTTAACGGCCTCTTTATACATTTTTTTTCTCCTAAAAAACTCCCCGGCCCCTGTGTAGTGATTTGTATAAGGGGGGTTGATTTTTTCTATGGCAGCTGCTTGTTCAAGTGCCTCGGTTAAATTGTCTGAGGCCCTGTGGGCCATGTACAGGACCTCCAAGGCCTCTGTTGATTTTGGATTAAGGTTCAATAACTCCGCACCAACCGCTATGGCCTCATCAACCCTTTCGAGCATGGTGAGGTAATAAGCAGATATGTACATGGCGTACATGGCATATGTATCCTGGGGGTTGATCTCTTGTGCCCTGCTTATTTGTGTTAACGCCCCCTCATAGTCCTCCTGTTCGTAAGAAAGGATCGCTGATGTATGGTAGACATAAGGATTGTTGGGATTGATCTTGTATGCTGCTTCTAAAAGTTGTTGCGCCCCTTTAAAATCTCCCCTCGCGGTTTGAATCGATGCAAGGCACAGGAGTGCGGTATCGTCCCTTGGGTTGTTTTCTAAAATTTTTTGATAGGCTGCGGTGGCGGCTGTATATTTGTTTCTAAGGGTCTCAACACGGGCCAGGTTGTAAAGCAGGTTGGGGGTCTCTCCATCGTTTTTTATGGCATTCTGCACGACTTGCAAGGCCTCGTCGCCTCTCCCTGTCTGCTCGTAGATGGTAAGATGATTTCCTAAAATTCCGAGGTGAGGCGCAATTTTTTCTGCCTGTTCGTAAAGGGGCAGGGCTTCATCGTAGCGCCCTGACTCAAAATAAATCTCGGCAAGGGCCAGCATGGCCCCCACGTTTTCTGGGGAATATTTGAGAGATTGTTGATAATACGAAATCGCGGTCTCAATCTTGTTTTGTTTGCTGCTCACTGCACCCAGAAAATACAAGACGACCGCATCACAGGGGTCCAATTTTAAGGCCTCTTCAAGGTGTGACTGCGCCTTGTCGAGATCCCCGCGTATTAATTCCATCTGCCCCAGATTGGTCATGGCCGCCCTGTTGTAGGGGTTTATTTGCAAGAGTGTGCGGCAGTAGCCCTCGGATGCTGTGTAATCACCGGTTTGCATCGCAAGAGTACACAATCCTGATAGGGCGTATTCGTCACCAGGGTTTTGTTTAAGGACTGCCCTGTAATATTCTTTTGCCTCCTTGTATTTACCTTGTGAGTGATAGACACCTGCCATGCCAAGCAGGACATTGTGATCCTTTGCATTTATTGCATAAGCCTTTTGTATCCATTCCAGCGCCCCCTCGGGATCAAATCTTACATTGCTTACATTGCCAAGGCCAAGAAAGAGGGAGATTTTTTCTGGGTCATTTAATTGATCCCTGTTTTTGTGGGCCAATTGATAATAGGTCTGTGCCTTATCGTATTCACCAAGCCCAAGCAGGGCATTGGCAACATAGAGACTGAGTTGGGTGTAGGAGTACCCTTGACCGTGGGAATAAAACTTGTTTTTATTTTTAATCCCGTCAGTCACAGCGCTTAAGGCAGTGCCTTCTTCTGTTACTACAAGGCTACACAACAAACCGATCTTGGCATTGAGTTCACCCTCGTGTTGGTGTTTGGTTTTTTTTGTTGCCGCATCCAAGGCCAGTCGAAAATTTGTCTGGGCCCGAGGGTATTCCCGCGACGAAAGATAAAGATACCCCAAGGCCATGAGATTGTCCGGATTGTTTGGATCGACCTTTAAGGCCTGTTCGAGATAGGTGATGGCCTCTGCTTTGTTTCCTAATTCTGATAAGCGTTGACCCAAACTCCCGCTCGCGACGTGGTCTCTGGGGTTGATCGCCAGCATCTGTTTAAAACTACCAACCCATTCTTTGGTAGATGGATTAATCCGGTTTGTTCTTTCCTGTACATTTACAGACAGGATCTCAAAGGGTTCTAAAAACTGGTCTTTGTAGAAATTGGGACAATCAGGGGGGATAAACTCGAATGCGTTATCAAAGTAGATAAATGCTTTATCTCCCGGACCAAACTTGTAGGCCACTGTCCCGTGTAGCCCTCTATCTGTGTTAAGGAGCATGGCCTTTATACCCGCTGCCCTGCCGACGTGTTTAAGCAGGTGGAGCGCTGCTGTGGCGATGATGTTGCAATCCCATTTACCCCTGATCAGCAGGTCTGCGGTAGAAGAGTCTGCCACGTACCTGTGTTTTTTTTCGACATCCAAAAAATCGATGAGATCAGCAAGGACAAGGAGATTGTTTAAGTGTGCGCCAAGGGGCCCTTGGTCCAAAAATTCCTTTGGTTTTTTTTCTGAATCTTCCCAGACAAAGTCTCTACACTTGGAGGCGAGTTTTTCTTTGATTGCCTCGGTCGAGAGACCTTGGTGCTCTTCTTGCCTTTGCTCATAAAATTGCAGCCACTCCCTTTCTAAACGGTCAAGGGCCTCTAAGGCCTTGGGCATGTCTGCCTGGTCCTCTAAGGCGAGTGCCATATCGAGGAGCTGCCCGTCTTCGTAGGCAATGCGGACCTCATCCCTCATGTCAAAGACATCTGTAGTATCGTCTGTTTTTATTTTTGGGGTCCAAAACGATGCCGCGGTATCCGGTTTGTATTTGCTGGTCCAATACTCATAATCACTATGCGTGACGATGTGAAATGCCCCCTTTGTAAATGATTTAATCTGCGGGGCGATCTCTTCACGACGGGTGTAAAACTCCTGCTTGTCCACACGACCGTCTTTGTTGGTATCGAGAAGATCCTTTGTTTTATTAAAGGCGTCGAGATCAGTTTGACTGCGTTTGATGACCATATTTGTTTTTTATCCAAGAGACCGCAAGTTACAGTATAACAAAGATTGCCTTGTGTTGAAAGCAGTTTGATGTGTTTTTAAGGACAAGTCGCCGTTTTGTTAAGGGTGTTAAGGGATGCTTAAGGGTGTTTAAGGTTGTTAGGGATCCTGCGTTTTCTGCCTGTGTGTTCCTGCCGTTTTGTGTGTTAAACCGTCCTCGAAAAAACAGGATTGCGCGCGTTTTTTTTGATCTCGTCGAGGTATTTATCAAAACACATCGCGATGTTTCTGACCACCAGATACCCGCGGGGCGTGATTTTAAGGCCGTCTGCATCGAGGGTGATCAGCCCGTCGTCTACAAAACCTGTCAGGAGTTTTAAGTCGTCCTTAAAGTAGGAATGAAAATCGATATTCTGTCTGGCCCCAAATTCTTTAAAATCAACCTCTCGGTGGCACATGATTTCGGTGATAAGGGACCTGCGGATTGTGTCGTCTGCCGACAGCATAAAACCGCGGTGTGTGGCTAAGCCTCGTTGTATGACAGCGGTTGTGTACGCTTCGATGGTTTTGTGATTTTGAAAATAATGGCCGCCCACAAACGAGATACTCGAAACACCGAGACCGATCTGGTGCGCATCGGCCCGTGTGGAGTACCCCATAAAGTTGCGGTGGATGCTCTTGTTCTTCAGGGCCGCATAGAGTTCGTCGCCCTCATCTGCAAAGTGATCGATGCCGATCAGGTGATAGCCGTGTGTGGTAAAAAAGTTGATCGCTGTTTCAAAGAGTCTTAGTT
The DNA here is from genome assembly GCA_015228875.1 of Deltaproteobacteria bacterium. Taxonomy (GTDB): domain Bacteria; phylum UBA10199; class UBA10199; order UBA10199; family JADGCS01; genus JADGCS01. The sequence goes on from JADGCS010000028.1 coordinate 16,506, forward strand.
TCTGCTCCGGTGTCGGGATGTCCGTGTCTTTAAAGGATCGCTGGACGGGGTGGACCCACGGGACATGGGCGTACGAATAACAGGCGATGCGGTTGGGTTTGAGGAAGATGGTTTTTGCCAATGTGTCTTTAAATTGATCGATGCTGTTCTGCCCCGGGAGTCCGTAGATCAGGTCAAAGTTAAAATGCTCAAGGCCGATCTTTTTTAAATAGTCGATCATCCCCTTGGTGGTCGCAAAACTCTGAAAGCGGTTGATGAGTTTTTGAATCTCGTCGTTAAAGTCCTGAACCCCAAGCGAGATGCGGTTAAACCCCTCGGTCTTCAGGGTGTCGCAAAAACGCTGCATGTCGGGATCTTCCCTCGGGTGCATCTCGATCGCGATCTCTGCAGAGGGCAGGATGTTAAAATTGTCGCGTACCCTTTGCATGATCCTGCTGATCTCTTCGGGTGGAAGAAAGTTGGGGGTCCCGCCACCAAAGTGAATCTGCGAGCAGTCCCTGTTGGAATTTTTGAGCGCCTTGATGATATGATCCATTTCGATGAGCAGGGCATCAACATAGGGCCTGCTGCGGGAATGATCCTTCGTGATCACATGCATGCACCCGCAGAAGTGGCAGAGTTTTTTGCAGAAGGGGATGTGAAAATAAAGGCTCAACGGGTGTGCGCCGACGGCCTTGTTGATGCTGCTGATGTAGTCAGCGGCACCGACCGATGGCCTCCAGATGGGGACCGTCGGGTAGCTTGTGTACCTTGGACCGGGGACGTCGTATTTTTGCAGAAGTTCAAATGTGGTCAGCATGGTGGTTGTCTTTATCCTACATTCGGCACTTGAAGCGTGCCGGGTGACAGGGGATGCCTGATTTAATTGGGTTCTACGCGACTTCCCGTGCATCACCAGTTGGGTGAGCAACTTTGACTCTCCGAACCCAATTAAATCAGGCATCCCCTGTCTTTTTGTTCATTGATGCCGCCGTTTTTAGGTTTATTGTTGCTGGTAAAATGCGGCCTTTAGTGCTAATTTAAAAACATGTCCAAGGCAAAATTAATGTGGGCTGTTTTGATGACCTTGTTTGTCATGCCGGGTTCCGGTCATTTTTTGGTCGGGCGCAAGCTGCGGGGAGTCCTACTGGTTGCGGTTGTCTCGGTGATTCTGTTTGCCTTTTCATTTCATGTGATTCTTGTGCTTAAACAGAACATGCCCGTGATTATCAAGGGGCAGATGGATCTTGTGCAGATGATGGAGTTCTCTACGGCGCTCAGTCAAAACATCCTGGAGGGGCATGCCTTTGCCCTCAAGACATACCTCTTTCTGCTGGGTGTCTGCTACATCGTCGGTGCGGCAGATCTCTTCTGGATTTATTTCGATGATCAATCAAAAAACATGACCGTGTAATGTGATCTGCGATCACTTTGTCGCCCGTGCCCGCTTTTGATCCTCCTTTATCCACACAGTATCTCTTGTTGACTTTTTTGGGCGTAAAAAAAGGAAGGAAGCCGGAGTAAGAGGGGGGTCTTAAACCGGCTTGAAGGGGGTACTTAGGGGTATAAAGGGGCAATAAGTTTTTCCTCTGTTACGAGGAAAGGGTCGATTTTCAATATACTGTAATAGCATTTGCGGTGCCAAATGCCGCAGTTTTTTTTATTTTTTTAACCCCGCGTAATGACGAGGGTTGTTTTTTTTCTAAATTTGCAGAGCAGGACAGGTTGGGTGGTCGATGCCACAAACTCATAAAATCGTGTGGGGGTGCGACTACACCATGTTGGTGTCATTTATTTAAAAAACAGTTGAAGGGTACAGGGCGACAGGAGATATGGGGTTTTATTGGGTTCTACGCGACTTCCCGTGCCTCACCTGTTTGTTGCGCAACTTTGACTCTCCGAACTCAATAAAACCCCATATCTCCTGTCGCCTGGCGTGGTTTAATTTTTAGGTCTACAATTCGGCCCTGTTTTTTTGATAGGACCTGATTAATTGTTCCTGTGTGAGTTTGGGGACGGGGGTGTAATGGGCAAACTCCATTGTAAATTCACCCTTGCCCTGTGTGACAGAGCGCAGGTCGGTTGCAAAGCCAAACATGGAGGCTAAGGGGGAATGGCTCTCGATGATCACCAGATCGTCTTCTGTGCCTGTGGTGATAATCATCCCACGTCTCTGGTTGATGAGTCCTACGGCCGCCCCCTGAAATTCTCCTGGGACGCAGATCTCAAGTTTCATGACGGGTTCTAGAATAACCGGGTTTGCTTTGTGGTAGTTTTCCCTGATTAAGGCCTCGGCGCAGAGTTTAAAGGCAAGATCCGATGAATCGACAGGGTGATCATTGCCATCATAGACCGTCATTTTAACACCCACAACGGGTTGTCCAATGAGCAGGCCTTCTTTGAGTTGTTTTTGAAATCCCTTGTCGCACGATGGGATGTACTCCTTGGGTATGTTGCCGCCGGATACTTTATTTTCAAAGAGATAATTTCCCTGTTCAATCGGGAGGGGCTCCATTTTGGCAAAGATCTTGGCGTACTGCCCCGCACCGCCCGTTTGTTTTTTATGGGTGTGGCTTACATCGATGGGGAGTGTGATGGCCTCCCGATAGGCGACCTTTGGCTCTCCTACCAGCACGGGGCAATTGTATTCGCGCTGAATGCGTTCTACGTAGATGAAAAGGTGAAGCTCTCCCATGCCAGAGATGATGGTCTGGCCGCTTTCTTCGTCATAACGGACCTTGAATGTGGGGTCCTCCTTCGAAAAACGGTTGAGGGCCTTTGAAAATTTATCTGCATCCTCGTGAATTTTGGGTTCTACCGAGATATCAATGACTGTTTCGGGCACATGCATGGACGTCATTGAATACACAACCTTTCCGTCGGTAAACGTATCGCCGGAGGCGCAGTCGATGCCGAAGAGGGCGATGATATCGCCCGCATATCCCTTGTCGATCTCGTGCATCTCGTTTGAGTGCATGCGGACCAGCCGCGAGACCTTGTTTTTTTTTCGGTCTTTGGAATTGTAAATATAATCGCCTTTGCAGAGAACGCCCTGATAAACCCGTAAATAGGTGAGTTGTCCGTAGCGGCCGTCTTCGAGTTTAAAGGCAAGACCGACAAAGGGCTGGTTGTCTTCACATTTCATGATGACGGCCTGTTCGTTGTTTTCGAGGTCAAGCGCGTGGTGATCTGTCTCGTTGGGGGCCGGCAGAAAAGCACCAATGGCATCGAGCAGGGGTTGGACCCCCTTGTTCTTGAAGGCGGACCCCATATAGACGGGGACAAATTTTAATTGGAGTGTGGCCTTGCGTATCGCAGAGACGAGGTCCTCCTCTGAAATTTCTTCTTCATCCAGATAAAGCTCGGCTATGTGATTATCGACATCGGCAACGGCCTCAATAAGTTTTTGGCGAAAGACATGGGCCTCTTCTTCCATGTCTTCCGGGATCCCTTTGATGATCACATCTTCGCCGTTGTCTCCCTCGAAATACAGGGCTTTCATTTGCAGAAGATCAATAATGCCTTCGTGTTTGTCCTCTAACCCTATGGGAAGACACAGGGCGTGCGCGTTAAGGCCGAGCTTTTGATGGAGTTGTCCAATGATCCGCAGTGGATTTGCCCCTGTGCGGTCAAGTTTGTTGATAAAGGCAATGCGGGGGACACTGTAGCGGTTCATTTGGCGTGTGACGGTCAAGGACTGGGACTGGATACCCGCAACACCGCATAAAACAAGGATCGCCCCGTCGAGGACCCTTAAGGCCCGTTCGACCTCAACGGTAAAATCCACATGACCAGGGGTATCGATGATGTTAATTTCGTTGTTTTTCCATTCGATATATGTGGCTGCAGATTGGATGGTGATGCCTTTCTCTCTTTCGAGGTCCATAGAATCCATCTTGGCGCCGGCACCTGATTTTCCCTTGACCTCTTCCATTTTATGTATTTTGCCGGCATAAAAGAGGATGCGTTCTGTTAAGGTTGTCTTTCCAGAGTCAATATGGGCCGAGATACCAATGTTTCGAACATTTTCTAATGCAATCATGTCAGTCTCCATCGGGGAAAAGAGTATATGTGCTCGCTATCCCGGAGTTATAAAGGTGATTGAGCACAGCTGCGTCCCTCGAAAGCAGAAGCATGCAGCCGTGCCCCCCAAGTGGATTTCCTTCGGGGTCTCAAAGTCAAGTTGAGTTACTTGATGTACAGGAATTTCAAAGTTGACAGAGCGCGGGTGCATTCCTCGCAAAATAAAGGAATTCAACCGCGTCAAAGTCAAGTTAGTAACTTGTTTTTTTGGACGCGGATGATATCGCAAAATTGGGTGTAAAATAAAGTATTATTTATATTTACGTATAGGAATTTCAAAGTCGACAGAGCGCGGGTGCATTTTTCGCAAAATGAAGGAATTCAACCGCGTCAAAGTCAAGTTAGTAACTTGGGAGAAAAACAAACTATGCCAACGATCAATTTTCTATACGACAGAAAGAGCATAGAGGTTTCTTCAGGTACTACTATGCAGGAGGCAGCCGACACTGCCGGTGCGACCATCCCCTTTGGCTGCCGCATGGGCAGTTGCGGTTCGTGTCGTTGTCTCATCAAAAAGGGCAGCGAAAACGTCAATGCCCCGACAAACGAAGAAGTGGAATTATTCGACAACCTCACATCCGTTGGCAATAACGAACGTCTTGCCTGCCAGATCGTGGTGTATGGAGATGTGGAGATACAAAGCTGATCAGCCCTGATCAGCCCTGCGGGCTGATCAGGGCTGATGGTTTTTGGTGGTTCGTGGTTCGTAATTGGGGGGGAATGAATGATGGTTGGTGTTTTCGTTCTTTGTTCACGTTGTTCGATCTTTGTTTTTTGGGCTCTAGAACATAACCCGCATAAAGCGGAAAACACTACGCGGGCGGACACCATGCAAAAATTGATGCCGAAACGCGTAGAAAAAACCTTCCAAGGTTCTAAGTAGGTTTTTTCTACGCGTTTCGGCAACAATATTTTACGAGGTGCCAGCCCGCGCAGTATTTTCAGCTTTATGCGGGTTATGCATATTTTTTTCAAGGTGTTTGTGATCACAAAGACAGTTCCAACAAAATACTGGCATCTTCTCAAGGACGGTCGTGTGCAGTGTGACCTCTGTCCCCGATTTTGCAAGATCAGGGAGGGCGGGCGTGGGCTGTGCTTTGTGAGGGCAAACGAGCGCAGCCAGATTGTGCTGACGACCTACGGCAGATCCAGCGGTTTTTGCATCGACCCCATAGAAAAAAAACCACTGCATCATTTTTTTCCGGGGACACCCATCCTTTCGTTTGGAACAGCGGGGTGTAACCTGGCGTGCAGGTTTTGCCAGAACTGGGCCATCAGCAGGTCTCGTGAGGTGGATGGGCTCTCTGCGGTTGCTGCTCCCGAAAAAATAGCCCGTGTCGCGGCGCAGGCTGGGTGCCGCTCTGTGGCGTTTACGTATAACGATCCGGTTGTTTTTTTGGAATATGCTGTCGATACAGCCATAGCGTGTCATGAACGGGGAATAAAGACTGTTGCTGTGACAGCGGGGGAGATCAACAGCGCCCCGCGTCGCGATTTTTTTAAACACATCGATGCGGCAAATGTAGATCTCAAGGCCTTTACCGAGAGTTTTTATCGGGAGTTGTGCTCAGGACACCTTAAGGCGGTCATGGATACGCTGTTGTATCTCAAAAACGAGACCGCGGTCTGGTTTGAGATCACAACATTGTTGATCCCCGGAGAAAACGACTCCCCCTCAGAGATCGATAAGATGACCCAGTGGATTTTTAAAAATCTTGGGCCCGATTGCCCGCTCCATTTTTCTGCGTTCCATCCCGATTTTAAAATGTTCGATAAAAAAAGGACACCCTCTCAAACTCTTTTTATGGCACGCGATATCGCCATAAAAAACGGGATGCATTATGTGTACACCGGTAATATCCATGACCCCGCAGGCGGCAGCACCTATTGCAGTGCCTGTCACAAAAGAATGATAGGCCGGGATGGGTACGAAATTGCTGAGTGGAACCTTACAGAAAATGCCTGTCGATATTGTGGTGCTGTCTGCGCAGGTTATTTTGAGTCGGCACCAGGCATGTTTGGGGCACAGAGGCAGCCCGTCAACATGGGGGAATACTAACAAAAATGGCCTCTTATTCTGCCTGTGTTGTGCAACAATTTCCCCTTAAAAAACGGCAAATATTGCCCACTTTTTCCGGCCACTTAAATTATACGTCGGAAACTCTTTTCATTTCAACCAATTGAAAACTGGGTGTTTTTGGCATTGTCCTTGCATGTAACTCTGGATGTGGCAAAGGGCTAGGTAGCGGACGGCATCCTTCATACATACTTTCTTAATATACACATCGCAAGGCCGGTGGCCATTTGGGTTGGAGGGTTTTGTATGGGCAGACGTGAGAAAGTCGCATCACTGGTTGATATCCATGTGCAGAGGTTCATTCGCGGCAAACAGGGTACAGACTACAATGTGGTGGACTTTATGACCGCGCATGAAAAGCTGGAGGCCTCTCAAAAACTTCTTTCGTATTGTTTTAAGAACATCAAGCAGTGGGGTCGGGTTGAGAGGATTCTTTCCCGTATTCTGTCTCTGATTCCGCATGTCCCGTCTGCAAAGAGGTATCATTGTCTATCAGAGATCATGGAGCTCCTCCTTAAATCACACAGGCTTCAAACCAGAGATATTTATAACGTCCTTGATTTTTCTGTTGTGGAGTCTTTGCAGCCCCTTGAAATTTTAACTCTCGCCAACACGCTTGCAGACCAAATGAATCAAAATGATGATGTCCTGCGAGAGGCGTCCCTGTGGGGTTTGATCAGGCTTATCCCGCATATGCACTCGGTCAATCAGCGTGAGTATGCCCACGATGTGTTTTATCTTCACAGGGATTTTTGTCTGAGGGGCTGTGTCCTCGAAGCCCTGACAACCCTGATCTTCAGCATGGACCAGGAGGCGCGCGCCGGTATGATTTTCTTTTTTGCGGACATTCTCAAGGAGAACGATTGCAGGGACGCCAAATATTTTACCCTGCATCTGCTTCAGTGTGTGACGGCGTCTCTGCCCGAGGGGGAGCGCGTTCTTGTGGCCGACGTCGTGCTGCCGCTGGTTTATTTTAGTGATATCGAGATTGTCAAGAGGGCCGTGGACTTTTTTGCCGTGACCATCAGCCTGTTACCGCAGAGTGAAAGGGGCCATTACACACAGGTTATAGCGGGGCTCATCAACGATTTGTCAGTCAAGCCTCATGTGGTCAATGTTCTGGAAAGGGCGCTGCCCTTTTTAAGTGGGGAGGACGAGAGGGAGCACTTTAGGGAACTCTTGGACCAGTATCACAGCGATTATTTTTACAATGACCGCAGAGATAAAGATTTTGGAGAAGTGTATTGTCATGACTGTTAATGGGGAGAGACCCCCCTGTCATGGGAGGCAGTCGATTTAGACCGTAAATCGAACAGACTCACACGATACACGATATACGATACACGGAATGACTGGCATTTTCTCGTGTGTCGTGTATCGTGTATCGGGGATGCTGTCTAAATCGACAGCCTCCATGGGAGGCAGATTCAGTTTTTACAAAACCGGTATCCATACCCGATGCGAGACAACATAAATAAGACTTAATATATTGTCGGGTATGGGTACTTTTTTTTATCCCTCTGTAAGAGTTCTTTTCTGTAAATTGTTGATCACATTTATCAGGACGCTTTTTTCGTCGTTTCTGATAATCGACTCTATCTTCCACTCATTGTCCTGAAGAATAACCCCGTTCATGGTGATCGTGATGTTTTCAATTTCAATAAGGTTGGTGTGCGGTGAATAGATCACGCCAAATTGGAACGGTGAGATATACAGACAGTCATCTACAACGACTGTATGATAATTTTCTTTGAGTACAATTTCTATGTCGATCCCGTAAAACAGTCTGGGGAGACAGGTGATGAGTCTGATCTGCTCGCTCACCTTCTGCCTGATCATAAAATCGAGGCTCAAGTGGTTTTTTAAGACGGAGGCATCCCTGTCGATAAGATAGGTCACGTAGCACTTTGCGAGTGCCTCAAGGTTTTGCTTAAAGGGTACCATACAGGTTTATTATACCAGAACAGACGGCACAGTGAAAGGGGCTTGTGTGCCTTGATGCATAGGAATTTTAAAGTCAATCGAGCGCGGGCGCGTTCTTCGCGTAATAGAAAGACTTAATCGCGTCAGAAGTCAAGTTGGTAACTTGTGTGGCGGGGTTTATAGTTTTTTTGGGCGTGCGATTTTTCTGTTGACAATATATCATTGTCTGCCATTCACGGGGAATAAGCTGGAAAACACAGGAGACACTGTGCCCGAACTGCTGGTATTTAAAAAAAATCAAAAACTGTTTCAATTGCCGTGGGATTCGTCCCTGCTGACTGTGGGCAGGTCTTCGGAAAATGACCTTATCCTCACGGGCGATCTTGTCTCACGCAGGCATGCCGTGTTCGAGAAAAGAGATGGCCAATTCTGGCTTGTCGATCAATCATCAACAGGGACAACGTGTAATGGTCGTCCCGTGATCGACAGCGTCCTTCTCAAGGATCACAGTCAAATCGGTATCGCGGACTGGTTTCTGACCTTTCATGAGGTCTCACCAGTTAAAGATTTAGAAAATCAGGAGAGACAGACCCAAATCACGAGACTTGCGGCATTGCAGCAAACTGATGCAACCCAGATTCTCCATTTTGAGCCGTCCGACAAGATCAGGATCACACGACCCGTGCTGTTTATAAACGATGTCAAAACCGGACAGCGCATACAAAAAATCAAGACAAACTGTATTGTCATCGGCACTGCGGACGACTGCGACGTCATCTTAAAAGATGATTTTGTCTCCAAAAAACATGTTGAACTCAGGCAGTCGGACGCAGGCTTTCGTGTGATTGATCTTGGCTCTACAAACGGGACTCTCGTCAGGGGGGCGCAGATCAAAGAATGTTATGTCAGGGAAAAAGAAGAAATCATGATCGGTAAATCCCAGATCACCATTCACTTCGAAAAAGAATCCGAGAGCGACCTTGTCCCTTCCACCGAACCAGTTTTTTGCGGCATTGTTGGAGAGTCACAGGCGATGAGACTCCTGTTTAATAAAATTCAAAAGGTGGCCGAAACGGACATGACCGCGTTGGTTCAGGGAGAGACCGGTACCGGCAAGGAGCTTGTGGCAAGGGCCATACACGATCTGTCAGCAAGAAGAAACAACCCCTTTGTTGTGATCAACTGCGGCGCTATTGCGGCGACCCTCATCGAAAATGAGTTGTTTGGCCACGAGAGGGGGGCCTTTACAGGGGCCGATACCAGACGGGTCGGCGCCTTTGAACAGAGCGATCAGGGGACCCTTTTTCTCGACGAGATAGGTGAACTGCCCTTATCGCTGCAATCAAAGGTCTTAAGGGTCCTCGAATACCAGACCCTGCGGCGTCTTGGGGGGCAGGGAGAGATCAAGGTGAATGTCAGGATCATCGCAGCCACACATCAAAATCTAAAAAGCATGATTGCCAGAGGACTTTTCAGAGAGGATCTTTTTTACCGGCTCTTTGTCCTGCCTCTTGAGATCCCGCCTCTCAGGGCCAGAATAGAAGACATCGGGGTACTTGCTGCCTGTTTCTTAAAGGCGTTATCGGGTGGGCAAAACATGACCATCGAAGAACAGTCCATCGAAAAATTAAAAGCGCATGTGTGGCCCGGAAATGTCAGGGAACTCAAAAACACAATGATGCGTGCGCTGGCATTTTGTGATGGGGTGTCCATTAAACCCGATGACATTCAAATTGTCAGTATGTCCCTTGCCGATAAATCTTTTGTAAACCCTCCCGATGTTGATGATGCTGATGAAGAACAGGCAAAAAAATTGGCGCAGAGGGAAAAAAAGATATTCGAAAGGGAGAGGATCGTTAACGCCCTTGCCGCCTGCGGAGGCGACAAAGGCAGGGCCGCGAAGGCCCTGGGGATGGGACGGTCCACGCTGTTTAAAAAATTAAAAGAGTATGATATTGAGGGGGACGCATGAAACCAAAAGAGCGGTTTATTAACGCGTGCCTTAACAAAGAGGTGGATCGTCCCCCCGTGTGGATGATGCGCCAGGCAGGGAGATACCTGCCCGAATACCGCAAAATCAAAGAACAGCACGCCACAAAAAAAATGATGCAGACACCGGAACTGGCCTCCGAGATCACGCTGCAGCCGGTTTCTATTCTTGGTGTCGATGCGGCGATTCTCTACAGCGATATCTTAATGGTTGCCGATGCCATGGGGATGGGGCTTGATTTTGCTGTCGGCGAAGGCCCTGTCTTCGATTTTTACATCAAGGATGCTGCAGCCCTTGACCGGCTTAACACGCAGCACGTCACGTCAAGGCTGTCGTATGTCTTTAAAGCGATCAGCCTCTGTGCGCAAAGACTCCCGCAGGATTATCCACTGCTTGGTTTTGCGGGTGCCCCTTTTACAGTGGCGTGTTACATGATTTCTGCAAACAGCAGGGCCAATTTCTCCGATGTCAAAACCCTTGCGTGGACTAAACCCAGGGTCTTTCATGGCCTCATGGATCTTCTCACCGGTGTGACAATCGATTATCTTGTCAGTCAGGCAGATGCCGGTGTGGCGGCTGTTCAGCTCTTTGATACATGGGCGGGGCTTCTGTCACCTCGGGATTATCAAGAGTTGGCCAAACCCTATTCAAAAAAAATCTTCGATGCCTTAAGGTCCTCCGGTATCCCGTCCATACACTTTATCAGGGGTGGACAGGCGCTCATGTCGGATATGACAACCCTTGCGAGCGATGTCATTGCCGTGGACTGGCGCGTGGATCTTAAAACTATTTATCAATTCACAAAGGGCGCGTACGCTGTTCAGGGAAACCTTGACCCCGACATCCTCTTGACCACACCCACCCTCATCCAACAGCGTGTGACCGAAATGATTGCGTCTGTGCCCAATCCCAAAAAAGGCTATATTGTGAATCTGGGACACGGGGTAGGGCAAAACACCCCGGTAGAGAATGTCAGGTGCTTTGTGGACGCGGCAAAAAACCCTCAACCCAACCGCAAATGCGGGTTTATTTCAATTTGACTTCTTTAAAATCGACGTGCTTTTTAACCTTGGGGTCGTATTTTTTGATCACCATTTTTTCTGTCGTGTTTTTTTTGTTTTTTGTTGTGGTGTAAAAATAGCCGGTTTTTGCGGTGCTCTCTAATTTAATGATCTCGCGTGGTCCTTTTTTTGCCATGATTTGCTCCTCTGTGTAATGGAAGACGTGCTCATAGTGTCCCTTGGCTTAAAAAGTCAAATAGTGGTTGTTGCTTTATGCGATTTGCCAAGGGGGGGGCGAATCCAGGGTTAAGCCTTAACCAAAGGCCTTGTTGATCATGGCCTGCAGGTTGACCTTGGCGACAACACCGACCGACTGATCCACGATCTGTCCGTCTTTAAAGACGATGATGGTTGGGATGCCGCGCACGCCGTAGCGTGAGGGTGTGTTGGGGTTTTCGTCGGTGTTGACCTTGAACACCTTGAGTTTGCCCTTGTATTCGTCGGCAAGCTCATCGATGACAGGGGAGAGTGCCCTGCAGGGCCCACACCAGCTTGCCCAGAAGTCGACCAGCACAGGGGTTGTTGCCTTAAGCACGTCGTTTTCAAAGTTGCCGTCTGTGGTTTCAAATGTATTTGCATGAGTCATTGTATAGTCCTTTCGGGATTTGTTTTTTTACCCAGCTATTCATTTTTGAGGGGCATTTCAATGGGAAAAAAGCGTCTTAAAAACATCATTTGAATTCATCACTTTAATCGGTTATCCGGCGGCTCATGCTGTCCATCATCGTTGCCATCAGTCAAAACGGGGTGATTGGTCTTAACAATCGGCTGCCGTGGCACCTGCCAGAGGACCTAAAACATTTTAAAGAGACCACGATGGGACACACGATCATCATGGGGGAGAATACCTTTAAATCCCTGGGTCGCCCACTCCCTGGCAGAAAAAATATAGTCCTCACCGATCAACACGATTACCACCCCGAAGGGACAGAGGTGATTCACTCTTTTGAAGAGCTTATCCGTCTTGGCAAGGGGGACGCAGAGGTCTTTGTTATCGGTGGGGCCATGGTGTACCGTCAGGCGCTCCCCCACGCCGACAGGCTCTATCTAACCCATATAAACAGGGCCTTTGAAGGCGATACTTTTTTCCCTGCCATTGATTTAAAAAAAGAATTTGAGATCATTAAACAGTCCGCAGTGCTGACATCAAAAAAAGACAACCTGCCCTATCAGTTTGTTGTGGCAGGGCGCAGGATTATTTATTCGTAGTGCCTTAAGTGCTTAAGTTACAATTTGTCAAAGTCGGAGGGGTGCAGAATCCAGGGGTGTTTTTTTAAACAACTTTAAAGCCCATCAGCCGATAATAATAATAGGTCTACAGGAAATTATGAGCTATTATCTTGCGCACCCGCCCCTTCAGCCCAAATTTGAGATCGCCAGTTATGTTGAATCTTGCGGTTTTCTGGTGCCCAAAAGGTTGGGCTCTTTAGACGCCGCAATCGACACTGCAGCGCCATTTGTCATGCGCAGCGAACACCCACAGGATTACGCGGGTGCCTCTGGGGTTTTTGACAGTTTTGCCGTCACGCCAGCGGATATTTTACAGGCCTCAGAGACCCCTTGGCCAAACAGGCCTGCTTTTTCGACTGAGAGAAAGCAGGAATTTCTCAAACTGCTCGGTAGACGTCTTAAGGGCGAAAAATTCCCTCACTTTGAAAGGACCGTTGCGCAGTTGTCAGATGAAAATATTGGTGCGCTTTGTCGGTATACAGGAACCTCTGTTGATGACTTCTTAAGCCAGGCAAGTTACTCTTACTGGGAGATGATACCCGGGCTTAATATCAATATGGTGGCAGATTCCGCGGTAGAGGGCAGGTATCACATCCGCATGGAAAACACCCCGGGAAACCGTTTTGCCTATGTGCTTATTGAAGGGGGCCGTGTCCTTGCAAGCTGCTACTACAACATAAGCGCCGACGAGGCATTGACTGTCTCTACCGCGATGTTTGGTTGGTACGAAAATTTGCGCAGGCTTGATCGGTTTGATCCACAACATTGCCCGTTGGTTGAGGCGCAGTATTATAACGGGGCCATTTATTTTTTGCAGTATCACAGGACACGGGATTTTAAACCCGCAGGCTTTACTTTGTCTCGTGACCTCGAGGCCGGTGAGGTAGAGGCCTTGTTTGTGAGAGGTGTGACCCCGGAAGAGGGTCAAATATTCCAGACATCGTTTTACAATAAAACTTTTTCTACCAGTGATGGGTTTTCTCATCACCCCTGCCCTGATACAGAGTCAGGTTCTTTTGGAGGTGGAGATTCGAGTATGTTTTCGGAGGTCATGGCACTACGCAGAGGGGCGCAATTCAATGATCACAAGCGCGGATTCGAGGCATTACTTGCCAAGATAGCTGATGCCCATGTCAGCAGGTCTCTATTGTTTAAGCCGCAGATTAGTGTTGCGGGTGATTTTTTATTGGGCGCCCCGCCAGATTTCACGCTTGCAATGTTTGATATACTCGAGGAGCAACACAAAATACCCCGCGTCCCCATACGCGTTGTCTCCGACGGCCGCAGGGCATATGTAAAAGTGATGGACTGGAATCCTGTTTATTAGCCCCACTTTAATTGATATTTCGTACATCCCTCACTCAACCACATCGTCTGCCCAGACGGGGGCGAGGGCTGTGTCGTAGGTCGAAATAAACCAAATCACGGCCTTGATGTCATCGACAAAACTTAAACTCTCCTGTGTGGCGTAAAAGTTTGTGATCACGTCCTGCTTAAGCGTGTCCCAGTCGATGTCCAGACTGTCATCGTAGGTCATCTGCAACAGATCAATAATATACTCCATCTCATCGCTGTTGTACGTCGCCGTGTAGGCGGAGGCACCGCCCTGAAAGCCTTGGCAGTAGTACAGGACACGGTCCACGTAATTGTAGGTCTCGGCAGGGAGATGATCGAGATAATCGCTGTCATATTGATTGAGGGCGCTGGTTAAGGTCCCCATCCCGCCGTTGTAGGCTGCGGCCATCAGGGAGGACTTTGCCTCGCTGTTTTGTTCTACAAGGGTTTCAACAAGGGATTGTAGTGAAGAATAATTGTGGTAAAGAAAATACTGCTCCCAGTGGTAATACAGCGCCGAGGCGATCACGCCAAAATTAAAATTAACCACACTGGATACAGCAACACCGAGCACTGTCCCTGCAGAGGGATCGAGTGTCATGCGAAACTGGTCTGACTCGGGTGTTTCGCCAAACCATGTGAGGGGATTGATAAAGAGGGAGTCGGGGTAGTACCCGTCGGGGTTGTCGTTCCAGTGCCATGAAAGGACGCGATCGGCAAAGCTTTGCTGCAGTTGAAGCCTGCCGTAATAATTGGTGATCTGAAAACACCCCTCGGCATCGGCAGAGGACACGGCGGCACAGTTGCCGTAGGACTCTTGCGCCATTACACCCATCAGAAAATGAGGGTTGATCTTGTAACGCAGGCTGGCCCACGCAAGAAAAAACAGATCCTCTTTTGAGAGCAGGAGATGGAGGTCGTTGACCCCGCTGGTTTCTTTTTTGATGATAAACTGCGATGAGCTGTTGGGGTTGTCATCAAAGTGGCATGTGTCGGGGTTGGTCTCGTCATAGACAGATTTAAAGGTGTCGGGGATCAGGCTGTAGGGCGCTTCACAGGCCGCCGAGAGGCAGAGGTCCGAGAGGTCTTCTGTCGTGTAGATACTTTGAGAGTAATCTGATGGCGTCCCCGAAATAGAGGCGATGGTGTCTGTGTCGTTATCTGTTTGTGTTGAGCCAACAGTCAACTGGCAGTTGAGGATAAATAACGAAAGCGCCACCGTGATGATTTTTGCTTTATTGATCATAAGTGTTGTGTTGCGAGTTCTTCGCTGCGTGGTACTAACAGGATCCCGCGACCTTTGTAAAGACAAGGAGTGTGGGTCTCCATCATGTGTGTCACGGAACTTTGGCATGTTGGATAAAAAAACACACCTTCGTCATACTTTTTTACTTGTCATACTTTTTTACTTAGTCATACTTTTTTATTCTTACAAAAATTTGACATTAAAGAAAAAAAGTTCAAGTATCCCATAATATATCACCACGTCATATATCACCAAGAAAGGGGCACCCATGCAGAAGCGCATCACTTTTTTAACTACCGTTTTTTTTCTCCTCGTTGTTTTTTTACCAGACATCCACGCGGCACAAAAGGGGCGACAGCCGGATAATACCGATTCTGTTGGCCCCCGTGTCACCGATGTTATTCACAGCATGACACTGTCGCTTGATGACAAGGACACGGCCTACAGGGGGGGCGATGTGATCGAATTTAAAGTGGCAGATGTTAAATCTGTGCCCGACCTTGTTTTTAAAAAGGGTTTTATCCAAACCGTGAGCCTTAATGGCACAGTGTTAGGTTCGGATTCTTACGACAGGCACAGGGTGCGTCTTCCCGAGGGGCTTTTATTCACCGGGACCAACAGGGTGTCCGTAAATTATATCAGGCTTTACAGTCATAAGGGCTCGGGGCTGTATCGTTTGACCGACTTAAGAGACGGAAAGGTGTACGTGTACACCAAAAGGGAGGTCGGGGACAACGCAACCCTCTTTCCGGTTTTTGATCAAAAAGATGCCGTGGCCAGTTATGTTCTGCGCACAGAGGTCCCAGAAGGCTGGCGGGTGATCTCTTCAAACCCCGAAGAGCTGGTAACCTTTCCTCAAAATGGAAAAAAACTCTGGACCTTTAAAACAACCAAATTAGCACCGCAGTCTGTCTCGCTTGCCGCGGGGCCCTTCGAAATGTGGCGCGACCGGCAGGGGCAGGCGACTGTCCGCCTCTTTGCCCCCGTGTCGGCTAAGGTTGGTGACAAGGCTTTAGCCCTTCTCAAGCGCATCAGTCAGGGCATAAAACGGTCTGATACAAATGCAAAAAAATCTTCCTCAAACACACATGATCATGTCCTGCTCCCAGGTATTGAAAACACTGTGTCAGACGATAGCGGTGTTGCGATTGTTGACGAACAAACACTCATGAAGGGCAAATAAACCTGATCAGCGGCTTGCACATGTGGGATTGCCGCGGAGCTTTCGTTTCTTGCAATGAACAAAAAACAGGATGGGGTATTTCTGGATAGGTCCTCACAGCAGCAGGGCGGCAGTCAAGGGAACAGATCACACCGGAGAATCAAAAAGATTTTCGATATCCGAGAGTGAGAGCCGTTTGAGCCAGCTGGTTTCGTCTGTGATCAGCGAATCAGCGAGCGCCTGTTTTTTCTGCTGCATGTTGTGGATTTTTTCTTCGATGGTATCGCGGGTGACCATGCGGTAGACGAAGACGGGCTTTTCCTGACCAATGCGGTGTGCCCTGTCTGTGGCCTGATTTTCGACAGCCGGGTTCCACCACGGGTCAAAGTGGATGACATAATCTGCACCTGTCAGGTTAATACCAACCCCGCCGGCCTTAAGGCTGAGCAAAAATATTTTTATGTCTTCGTTTTCCTGAAACTCGTCGATAATGGACTGCCTGTTTTTTGTGGAGCCATCGAGGTACACGCTTTCCCAGTTGTACTGGTTGATCCCTGTCTGGATGATCTGCAGCATCTCTACAAACTGGCTGAAGAGCAGGATGCGGTGGCCTTCGTCGATGATTTCTTCGAGGAGCGGGAAGAGTTCCTGGATCTTGCCGGATTCGTCGAAGGGGGCGTTCATGTCTTTATTGACAAGGCTTGGGTGACAGCAGATCTGCCGGAGGCGCAGGAGAGCCGTCAGGATTGAAAAATAGCTCTTCTCCATGCCCTTGGAATCGATGCTTTTAAAAATTTCGGATTTGGAATACTCGGCGATCTCTTTGTACAGGATTTTTTGTTTTTCGGTGAGTTCGCAGTAATGCAGGTTTTCGGTTTTACTGGGCAGTTCTTTGAGGACCTGATTTTTTGTCCTTCTTAGGATAAAGGGCATGAGTTTTTGTTTGAGCTCGTTTCTGCGGTCTGCGTTGTTGCCTTTTTCGATAGGCTGTGCCCAGTAACGTTTAAAACCGGTTTGGGACATAAGAAATCCCGGCATGACAATTTGAAAGATGGACCAGAGTTCCATGAGCCTGTTCTCGATGGGGGTACCGGAGAGCGCCAGCTTGTATTTGGCCTCGATTTGACAGAAGGCCTCGTGTGTTTTTGTGCGGTGGTTTTTTACCTTCTGGGCCTCGTCCATAATAAGATAATACCAGCCCCGTTTGGTGTATTCTTCAAGATCGCGCTGAATGAGGGGATAGCTGGTGATGATGATGTGGTATTTTTCGGCTGCCTTAAAAGCTTGACTGCGGTTTTTACCCACCAGGGCCATGACCTTGAGTGCGGGTGCAAAACGATTGCATTCTCTGAGCCAGTTTTCGACGACAGATGTGGGACAGACCACTAGGGAGGGGATCTTGAGATTTTTTTCCTGGTTTAAAAAAGCGAGGGTCTGGATTGTTTTACCAAGACCCATGTCGTCTGCGAGAATCCCTCCAAAACCAAATCGTTTGAGAAAATTGAGCCAGTTGACCCCTTCGTGCTGATAGGTTCTTAAGCTTCCCTGAAAGTCGGAGACAAGTTCGACCTGCTCGATCCCCATAAAATTTTGCAGGGCCTTGCAGAGTCTTTGTGAGCCTTCGTCCCACTCTGTTCTGGTAAAATGCACATCGCTGAGTAAGGCGATTCTTCTTTCGAGATCGGCTGCGTCTCCAGCGTGGAGGACCATAAACTCGCGTGATTTGTCGATGGCACTGCGTTCGATGTAGTACTCAAAAAAATCGCAGATCTCGGAAGAGAGGATGGCCATTCCGGTGGCATCGGGGATGGGGATTATTTTTTTAAGACGTGATTTTGTTTTAAAGAGATCGTACATGCTGAGCAGGTTGCCGTCGGCCTTAAAGCTTGGAAAGACAACGATCTGCTCGTTCTCGCCCATCCTGATGTCAAAGTGGAGCGACCAGTTTTTTGAAACAATTTTTTCGTTGGTGAGTTTTTCGAGCCCGTTCCACTGCCATTGGGTGGGCATGTTGTCCATGATTTCGAGAAGGAGTTTGTAGCAGAAATCAGGGCTTTTGTTGAAGATGAGTGCGAGCGAATAGGGTCTCTTGTCCTGCAGGGCAGGATTGGCCTGCAGGATCATGGCCTTGGCCTTTGATTCGATCTCGATGTCACGTTTAATGTACTCTCCACCTTTTTCGTTTCGCTGAAAGTATAAAAATTCGTCTTTAATTTCTTTAAGAAGAGGGACCTCTTGATTGTTGTAGCTGACCTTTGGGGTGATGATGATTCTCTTGGGTTCGAGGTCGATATCGATGACAAATTGCGGTTTGATGTTTTTACTGGATTCTTTGACATTGATGCTGTCGTCGATTTCGACTGAGATCTCCTGTTTGAGACGGGGGACCTGATTAAATAAAAAATCATGGGCCTGATTGGCGCCGAGACTAAAGACCCCTTTTTTGAGCATGGGCCATTTTCTAAAAATTTCGTGATTTTCGACCTCGAAGATGTATTCGCCGTTTCTGACCCACAGGGGGGATTCGACAATGATGTCGTTTTTGTTGAGGTCGCAGAGTTCATCGAGCGCCTTGTATTTGACCGAGAGTTGGATGTTGCCGCCGGTCTCTTTAACGACTTGCAGAATGGGCTTTGCGGGTTGGGGGAGTATTTTTAATTGATCCCGCATTTCTCCGTAAAAAAAGCTTCGGCCCTTTGAGAGCAGTGAGAGAAATGTGGCTATTTTATGGCGGGGGACAACAATACAGTGGTCTAAGGCCTCGACAATGCACTCGTCGTACAGCCATTCGGCAAGGTAGCGGTCGGTGGCAGAGCGAAAGGTGTCTTCGTGCATCTCGCGTCTGTCTGAGACCAGTTTTAAAAGCTTGCCGTCGCCCCTTTTTTGCATAAACCGGACCACGATGGTATCCCTGTTCTTCTGCGGGATGGTGATCCAGTAGATCAATCGAATGGCTTTGTCTGTCCGTCCAAGGATGTTAGTTCCGATGTCCATTTTTTTTGCTGACATAGTACCCATAGCCCTTCTCCTCAAAATTAAGATGATCAAAGATGCGTTCGCATTTACGTCCAGAAATTTCAAAGTTGATTGAGCGCGGGTGCATTCTTTGCATAATAGAAAATCTCAATCGCGTAAAAGCCAAGTTAGTAACTTGTCGCAGGTATTGTCTGTTATGTTGCTAGTTATTTTTTAATAGGTCTCCCGCAGAGGGAGGCGCCCTTATAATACAGTTTTTGAGATTGGTACAAGTTTTTTCTCGTCAACACAAAAACAGTGACGAAGTGTGTTGATTTTCTGTGAGACGACGGGGGACTAACGCCGTGAAATCACTTGGGGAGATGAGACCCCTGTTTGGGTGGTCACCGGATCAAAATGCCGCAATACCCCCGGTCGATGTCGGGTGAATAATATTGCAAAGCATTGAAATTATTGCTAATATTAAACAAACGCATTTTCTGATCTGTTGGCACTTATTTTGCTTTAATTGAGATTGAGAACCATCAAGGAGTCCATATGATAATACGAGCCGAATGTTTAACAGCTGAAGACATAGCGGGTATCCAGGCCGCTTACGGCGATGATTTTGACTCGATGATAAATGCTTTAGAAGGTGAGGAGGGGAGTACGATCGCTGCCGGGGTGAATGCAGAGGACCTTCTGGCCTACGTTTTAGAAAGTGACTGCACTGATTTAATGAATCCCGATGCTGCGGGGATGGATGCGGTATGGGGACTTACCAGTGTACAGGACATGCTTAAAGACCTCTACGACAAAAATTATGTCGGCACCGATGTCGATCAGGAGCAACTGGTAGATGATGTTAAAAACTATCTGGACAATGAGTGTGGTATACCGATGGATATTCTCAATCAGGTGATTGATCTCGCAAACAAAAAGATTGCAGAATACGGACCCATTTTATTTGGCCCCGATGCGGCAAGTGAGCTGCAAAATCTCATCACGGCCATGAAGTACATCAACCCCGGTGTCTACCTCCTGCTCTACGTGATGTACGAGTTGGGTGAAAAGATGTCCACGGCTATTCAGGATGTGGTAGAGGCGCGCGAGGCATCCAGTGAGGCCTTGATTGACAAAATGGAAGCCATCGAAGATTTTGAAGAAGGAGACGATAACGAGTCATCTATCGAGACACAGCAGGCCATCAAGGCCCTGGATTATGAGATTCAAAACCTTCAATCCCAGATAAAATCCTATGATGAGTTGACCAAGACCCTGCTTGAAACACTGGAACAGGCTATTGAGACCGCGAGCAACATGACACAGCAGCAGTCTCGTACCGTTAACTCGATACTTCAGAACTGGTAAAGATGACCCGAAATCTTAATAGCTTGCTACTGCTTGAAATAATTGATAAAATGAAAGGCATAGAGGCCTTTCGTTATGTCGAAGCAACCAGAACAACCGGATCATGAGCAGGTGATTCACCTCCCGGCGTTCCTAGATGGACACCCGGAGATCAAAAACAAGCTGGTTGAGTATTTAAAGACGGTCCCGCTCGAGGAAAAACAAAAGAATGTCGAAGAGTACAAAAAATTTATTTCTGGTGAACTGACTTGGGGTGAGATTAGAAAAATCACCAAGAGGATGCAGCGGGAACTGGCAAGGGTTGCGTATTTGAAATTTAAACTTAAGGATTATGCAAAGGCCGAGCTTTTGTTTAAGGGACTGGCGATCGTGGATCACACAAACTGGTACTACCGTGCGGCGCTGGGTGCTGTTTATCAAAAGCAAAAAAAATACGAGGAGGCGGTCGAAGAATACGACATCGCGGTTGAACTTAAAGAGGACGAAATCAGCTGTGTTGTCAATCGAGGTGAGTGTTTGATGATGCTTAAAGATTTCGAGGCTGCGCGGGAGGATTTAAAAAAAATCATGACCCTGAAACTCCCTCCCAACAACCCCTGGCTGATACGCGCGAGGGCGCTCAATCAGAGGCTGGCCATTCTGCAAAGAAAGGACAACGATGACAAGTAGTATTGGCTACACCAGTCCAGATTACAATGCGGCAATGGATGCTGTGAGGGCAGATGTAGAGGCGTACTGCGCTGCCAACAGCATAGACCCCGACGAGTACCTTGCGGGGCTTGATTCCAACCTGGCTCTTAATGTGTTTGACAGGGAGGTCTTAGAGCCCTACTTTCAACTTGCTTACATGCAGTTGATGTTGATCCTTGATCCCGAACTCATCAACAGTCTTTCGGCTTCTATTGGAGCACCTCCCAATTACGAAACCCTGTATGCCAATGCCGATGATGACATAAACCAGCTCATCCAAATGATGATCGAAGACGACCCGGAGCTGATGGGCTATTTTGCAAACCTCGAGGGCGGGGAGAGCATGAGCGATGCGTTTTTTGAGATTCTGGCAGAGGAAAAGGCGGCTCTTGCCGCTGGCTCTCCAGTGGAAGATACAAGCTTTACGGAGGATGCCCAGGCGCTGCAGGACAAATATCAAATGGGAGAGACGTTTGACTGGATCATCGATCGCGAAGAGTCCTTTAAGGCGGCCGAGATGTCCATACTGGATCAGCTGAGCGAACTCGATGCGTTTTATATAGATATTATCAACAATCCCAGTCTGGATGAAAAGGCAAAAGACTCACTATCCAGGAATAATCTTTATCAAAAAGAGACCCTGCTCACGATGCTGCAGTCTGTCACAACGGCCGAGTCCTCATTCTTCGAAATGATGTCAAAATTGTACAAACAGATCCAGGAAACAAGCATGGGCATTATCAACAACTGGAAGGTTTAGCGGCCGATACGGTGTGCGGGGGCCTTAAACATCTCAACTTCGTCATTGACCACAGGCATTTAATCTTAATAAGTAAGGCTTATCAATCAACAGATTCCGGCATGACAGGAGGTCTTGGGCGTGGATGACAAATTAATGCCAACCTTGCAGTCGAGGCTTAAACTTGATCCCGAAAAGGGCAGGTCCCGGCTTTTATCTCCCAACCCCAATCGTATTAAATACGTCACCGAGGTTCTTGCGGCGCTGGGCGAGAGCAAGATTACGTTTGCGTCGGTCATGCGGCTCGACAGAAAAAAAATGAGCCAGCTTGCCGAACAGGGTTATACAAAATTAAAATACGGCCGTTACAACGACGCGCGAAAAATATTCGAGATCCTCGCGTTTGTTGATCATAAAAATTACTTTCATCATCTGGCGTTAGGCGGGGCCTACCACAAGATGAAAAAATTTCTGGACGCCGCGTTTCAATACACAGAGTGTCTCAAGTATGACCCGGAAAACATCAATGCGCTGGTCAACAGGGGAGAGATTTTTCTCAAACACAAAAACTACAAGAAGGCTGCCGAAGACTTCAGGGCAGCCATTTTGCTGGACAAAGAAGGGCGTGATATCTTTGCCAATCGTGCGCGTTCCCTGGTGATTGCGATCAAGCGCAGTATTGCAAAGGACAAGGGGCAGGATGCGGTTAAGCTGCCCCAGTCCCCCTCGCGCAGAAAAAAGATTGCGCCGGTCCTTTTAATGGGGCGTAAAAAGAGGCAGACAAAAAAATAAGTTGGGTGTTATGAAAAATTTCTTCAAGGGTTTTTCTTACAACATGAAGGGTTTTTATTACCTGATTGATCACAAAGGTCTCTGGAAGTACATCCTGATTCCCCTGACCATCAACGTGGCGGCGCTTGTGCTTTTTATCGCGTTGTATGCGGGTTATTTTGATGTGATCTTTCAATCCATTTCTGCCCCGCTTTCGGGGATGGACATACAAAACCCGGAGGGGTTTTTTGATCAACTGCTTGATGGTGGTTGGTGGGTGGTGAGAAATTTTTTCATGGTGATTCTTTTTTTGTTGTCCCTTGTTGCTGCGTTTGTTGTGATTTATATTTTTTGCAGTGTGGTCAATGCCCCCTTTTACGAGTTGTTGTCCGAGAAGGTCTTGAAACAGAAGGGGGTTCTTGTTGAACGGCCCTTTAATGTCAAGGGACTCCTAGGTGAGATCCTTCATTCCCTCAAAATCGAAATCTGCAAATTATTATTGTTTATCTGTGTGTCTGTTATTCTTGTTTTGCTGGGGTGGATCCCCGTGATTGGTCTGTTGTTTTCGTTTCTTGGTTTTTTATTTGCGTCCTGGTACATTGCGCTGGGTCTGTGCACATACCCCATGGTACTTGACAGGCGCCCCTTTGGCCATATCATCACTTGGGCGCGACAAAACAAAATGGTGCTGACCGGTTTTGGACTGCCTTCACTGGTTCCTGTTCTGGGTCTGTTGATGATTCATTTTCAGGTCGTTGGCGGGACCCTTATCTATGCGGATCTGAGGGACCAATCATTATGAAAGCTCTGCGTCTCCTGCTTATTGTGTCTGTTGTTTTTTTATCGTGTCAAACAAAAGAAGACCAGCGGGTTAACGAGCAAACCCTGCTCAATATATTCAGGGCAGAGCTAAGCCTTACCGAGCAGTATCAGGGTGATTATATCGGGTACATGACATATCAGATTAAAAACTTCGCAAAAAAAAATAAAATCATGACGCGGACTATCAACATGATCAACGAAGAATTCGACAACATGAGTGACGAAGAAAAAGTGGATTACCAGCTCAAGTGGCAGGGAGAGTTTCAGCCGATGATAGACAAAATCTACCAGAACACATGGCAGATGATTGTTAATCAGACAAAAGATTTGGGGCAGGACAACATGGCACAGATCCAGATGCTCACAACAAAAATGGAGCTCCTCGAAAAAGAAACCCCCGGGGTAGAGCTTCGTCCGCGTTTTTTTGTGATGCCGGAGATAAAAGAAAGTTATGAGGATCGTGAAAAAGACCGGGACTAACCCACACGCCAGACAGAGATTCTCCCCTATCATACAAAACCCATAAAACCCGATAAAATGCGCTCGACATGCGAGGGAGATTGCGTTATCAACCGCAGGTTAAATTGAGCGGGGGTGTGTTTTATGAAGATCAAACAGGCGGTGATCCCGGCGGCGGGGAGGGGCAAACAGTTGTTGCCGGTCACAAAAAACGTGGCCAAGGAGCTTTTGCCCTTATTTGACAGGCCCTGCATCCAACATGTGATCGAAGAGGCCATCGAGGCCGGGGTAGAAGAATTTATCATTGTTGTCTCCAAAGACAAACAAGATGTCAAATCCTATTTTGAACCAGATCCCTCTCTCGAAGAATGGCTTGTAAAAAACAATCACAAGGAAATCCTAAAGCGCGTCAAAAAAATCGAAACAAAAGCAAAATACACATTTGTTGTGCAGGAAGAGCTTTTAGGTCTGGGGCATGCCGTGCTCTGCGCAAAGCCTTATGTTACAGAGGATTATTTTTTTGTTCTTCTGCCTGACGATATTATAGACGCCGAAAAACCGGTCTGTCAGCAGATGGGCGAGCTCTTTGCCGAGACTGGCACGCCTGTGGTCACAGTGATGGAGGTCCCGTGGGACGATGTTCATCGATACGGGATTGTCAAGGCAGATCCTCTGTCAGAAAAACTGGGCCAAATGAAAAGCATCATCGAAAAACCCAGAAGAAAAACTGCCCCGTCAAATCTGGCTGTTATTGGGCGCTATCTTTTGCCCAAAGACATATTCACTTTCATCGAGGCAGTCCCCCCGTCACCCGAAGGCGAGATCGAACTCACAGACGCCTTGAGAGGGTTGATGGCTACAAGACCCGTCAATTCTTTTTTATTCAGCGGCGAACGTTACGACGCGGGGACGCCTTTAGGGCTTGTCATGGCAGGCATGGTGATGGCCCTTAAAAATCCAGCCGCAAAAGAAAAAGTTTCCAGCTTTATAAAAATCCTTGCGTCAAGTGTGTGAGCCGCCCTGAGCCCTTAGCCCCAAAAAACGAATAACGAAAAACGTGAACGAAGAACGAAACGTCCTGATCTCCAAAAAAACAAAGATCGAAAAATGTGAACGAAGAACGGAACTCTCTTTGCCCACAAGCGTCTTCCATCACCCATCAACCATCAACCATGGACCCACAGTCCATAGCACTCGGCTCAGGGCCGTGGGCTATGGGTTGTAGGCTGCCTAACATCTGATGCCTGTTTTTTGTGAATTTGCAGAGTTGATGCAGCTCTTCGCGCCTGTTTTTGTAACTCACAGCGTTTGAGAAAATTAAAAAAAATGTTTTTTTGCGTTGATTGGTCTTGACTTTGGCGACCGCAGTAGTATTGTGCCTCGCATAAGACAGGCGCGCAGACACTTTATTTACAAGAGTTTGCGCTAATAATAAACAACCCACATCATACAGGAGACCCTATGACAAAAGCAGAACTTATCGAGAGAGTTGCCACTGATAACCAAGTATCAAAGGCATTGGCAGAAAAATTATTAAACAGTGTGACCGATCATATTTCAAAGTGTCTTAAAAAGAACGACAAGATCACTTTGACAGGTTTTGGTACTTTCTCGGTTTCAAAAAGAAAAGCCCGCACAGGTCGTAACCCACAGACGGGTGCCGAAATTAAAATTAAGGCAACAAGAGTTCCCAAGTTTAAATCCGGCAAGTTGTTAAAAGACACAGTTGGCAGATAATCCAGCCTGCTTTGGTAATTTAAATGTATTGGAATTTCAAAGTTGATTAAGCGCGGGCGCGGTCTTCGCATAATAGAAGAACCTAACCGCGTCAAAGTCAAGTTAGTCACTTGAAAAAATCATTACTTGAATTTGTCAGAAGGCCCATTTTATAGGAGATTTAAACCTGTAAAGTGGGCTTTTTTTTATGTCGTTTCCTGAAAAAAAAAATGACTTTCAGTGGGAAGAGGGCCAAGTGTTGGACAACAAAGACGTTGCCCCTGTGCACGAGGTGCGTTCAAAAGGGCTTCCCAAGCTGAGCAAGGCTGTGCATGCCGATCCTGTCAAAAGAAAAGAAGAGCGGGACAAGGCAATTTTAAATACGCAGTCCAGGGTTTACAGCTCGAAAACAAGAAAACAAAAGGATAACGACATCATCATCGAAGAAACCCACTCCGGTCTCTCCGCAAACATCGAAAAGGATGACACCAAGAGGCTTATGGATAAGGGCCAGCGGATTAGGGGCTTGGATCGTTTTGGCCACAACATTAAAGACAAAGACAAGGAAAAATAAAACATCAGTTCTGGAGTTCGTACGTAGGAATTTCAAGGTTGATTGAGCGCGGCAACAATTTATGCACAAGAGAAGACTTTGGTCGCATGAAAG
>JADGCS010000029.1 GCA_015228875.1 Deltaproteobacteria bacterium
CATTCTCGTGCTTATTTATTTTGCTGGTTTTATCTCCTTAACAAGCTCACGGCGCTTGCGTCTTATATGTTTGGTCTGCCTCGCGGCAGATCCACGGCCTGCGGCCAAACCACTCGGCCACCTCTCCAAAAATTTGCGGCAGCAAATTTTTCCTCTATTTTCTCATGCCATTTTCCAGTGCGCCAATTTTAGAAAATGGCATTGGAAAATAGAAAATAGAGGTTTAAAAAAACAATTTTCAACTTTTCTAATCCGCCAACATGACCCTGTATCCTGGGCCGGCAAACAACACTTCTCAATCACAACCGCACCTGCGCCCTGTACGCCCTTGGTGTTGGATTTTCAACAATAAAAAAACTTCTCCGTCTTGTTGTGACCCCGTTATTTTGACCCGCCCCCTGTCTTTGGTTCAGAACTTGCAATGATATTGTAATTATATTATAATTATGTCATAATTTGACTATGATTGAATTTGAATGGGATCCGGGCAAGAACCGACGCAATAAAAACAAACACGGCATTAGTTTTGAAGAAGCCAGCACGGCCTTCTACGACCCACGTGCCCGTATAAACACAGATCCTGATCATTCTGCTGATGAAGATAGATTTCTTTTACTGGGTCTCAGCGCAAACCTGAAGCTTTTGGTAGTTTGCCATTGTTACAGAAAGAACGATCAATTGATAAGAATCTACTCTGCAAGAAAGGCAAACAAGTTAGAAGCAACGCAATACAAGGAGTTTTTACCATGAGAAAAAACTACGATTTTTCATCATCAAAGAAAAACCCCTATTTAAAACATCTTAAAAAACAAATCACAATCAGGTTGGATTTTGATACCATTGAATATTTCAGAAAACTTTCTGAAGAAACTGGTATTGCCTATCAAATTTTGATTAATCTCTATCTCAAGGAATGTGTAAAAAAAGAAAAACGACCTGATGTGACTTGGGCATGATGCCTGACCAATGAAACAAATATTATGTCGGCATCCAAAATCACACAGGTCCGTAGGTCTCAATTTGGGTCACTCCATCGTATGACAATCTTCACTTTTGTTCTTTATAATAAACCCCGATCCGGTTTGTCCCTACAGGTTGTGAGGTGTAACCAATCTGAATAGACCCCCCGTCTTTTGTGTGGATGCGTGTGTCATCCGCCATGCCGGTATCGAGATTGACCGCCCTTGTGACTGTGACACCATTGATATTAATGCCTGCCACGGCGCGCGCCACATCGATCTCGTACATGGGTTTGCGGCTGTCATAGATCCCGTAGGTGTTGTCGGAAAATTTGAGCAGAAGACGACGGTGCGCCCCTGATTTATTTTTTTTGACCGTGCTTGAACCATTTTCCACAAACAGGCTCTCAATAAAACCGCTCAAGCGCCCGAACTTTGCGATCTTCCAAAAGAGCTTCTGCGGCAGATAGCTTTGCTCACTGGCGTAGTTGAGGGGTTTGCCGTCTTTCCACTGCTCAAAGAGTTCGCGCATTTCAAGAAGCTCCTGATATTTTTTAAACTCCTTTGGTTCGAGCAGGGCAATCTCACCTGCCGTGCATTTTGAAAGATCACCGCATTTTGTGATGAGGTGGGCCGCGGTCTCCTTGATTTCTTTATCAAGGGCGTCTTTAAATTTACCCAACGAAACAACTTGCGCCATTTCGTAATAGTTGATCCTTGTCTTGTTGACGATGGCCAGACGGCCCGCGGGTGAAAAGACCACAAGCCCGTCGCGCTCACCTTCCATCGTTGTTTTTTTATTTTTGGGTTCGCCGTATTCAAAGATCATGCTGATCGGCATCCCCTCTCCCTGAACCATGGCGCCCACGGTATCGAGCATGAGATTATTACCGCGCCTGCCTTTAAGGATATTGGCCAGATCTGCCATGTTGCCGCCTGTGGTGGCCCCTACCTGCACCAAAAAGTCAAAGCGGGCCCCTTTTTTGGGATCAAACTTTTCAACGATGGCCTCGACAGGGCCACCGCGTTTAATCGTAAACAGCGAGGCGCAGGGATGGACAGCCTGATCGGTGATTGCGGCGCCATCTGTGTCTTCAAATCGTGCCTCGCCACCCGAAAAACCAGGTTCAAAGTTAAGCCCCGCACTCACAACAGCAGGGATTTTGAGGTTGATGTTTTCGGTCTCATACTCCTGTGTGGCCCTTGTTTTAACGTACAGCGGATTGGTAAACAACCCGACGATCCCTTTTTTGAGTTTGGTCCCAACGCCTGTCCCTGTTTCGAGATATTCTATCCCCATGAGTTTAAGCACGTCCCCAAGATCGGTCTCGGTTTCATTCCACCTGATTGTTTCCCCCATCAGGTCTTCATATTGCGAAATGTTTCTATTGACCCACGAGACCACTTGTTCCCTGATCAGGTTCATAAGGTCGGCGAGTCCCCGCTTTTCGTACTCGCTATAAAGGACAAGGCGGGCGTTGAGTTGTTCTCTCGTCGTGATCCTGCCGACAATCTCGGGACTTGTGCTTTGTCTGAGCGCGTAGTCCTCTAAGGCTTGTAATAACTGTGTTTGCGGATCAGGCATGATTTCTTGAATGGGTTTGTCATCTGCCTTTTGCGGTGCGGGTTGTGTTTTTGGCTCCTCCTTAACATGTGTAGACTGTTTCTTTTCTTTAACGGCTGGAGTTGTCTTGTTGATTTCGATTGCGGCCTTGATGGCTGCTTGTGCCGCGTTGATGTCGCGGATCTCTTGCTCATCAAAGATGTTCCAACTGCCGATATCATCGCAACAGAATTCATTCTGCATGCAGAACTGCTTAATCGCATTCTTTTGCCTCAAGGCGGCCTGAATATAAATGTCATAGACATAGCGCGTGTCGGCGTTCCATGGGATCTCTGCACCGTGTCTCTGCGGGTTGGACCATATCTGTACAAATTTTATCTTTTTTGGGATGGCATCCTTGGTGATGGGCCCCTCAACGTAACCCTGTGCCTTGATCTCTACAAACTGGTTTGCCTTTTCCTTGCTGATGCCTAAAAGTTTCTGTCTCATCTGTTCGATGAGACCTATCTCTAAAAGGTTTGCGGGAAAATCGGTGATGATCCTCTCCCACACCTCAAGTGAGACCCCAAGCTCTTCAAGCACACCAAAGACCTCAAGGCTCATCGACTCTCTTGCAAGCCTGGAGAGATCGATCTTTTTAATCATCGCCGCTATATTTTCTTGCGAGCCCGTCAGCTTGTACCCTGTGAGAATGTAATAATAGTCGCTGAGTTTTGCCTGTGGCTTTGCTGTCTCAGTCGTCAAATAGGCGTCCACATCGGCCTTTGTGAGATTAAGTGCCGCGGTGAGTTTATTGAGATCAACCTTAAGATACGAAAGAACAACCTGTGCGGCGATCACCTTTTCTTCGACACTCACATTCTGCCAGCTTGAAAAGACCTTTGTCCAGTCAACTGCTGCTCCAAAACGCAGGAGCGCGTTATTTGATGTGGCATCCAAAAGACCAAGGACAATCTTTAACGGCGCTGTGTTGGCCCCTTTTTTGGGGAATTCACTCTCCACAAATCTTATCAAGGCCTCGTCTTTGGCCACCTTAAAGTTGGCAAAGAGTTCAAGGGCATCGAGGAGGGGCATGGGATAGACAGCGACAAAACGGTTCATACCGCTCATAAATGAATCACTCAAGTCCCCCAGATCGGCTCGTATGACATTAAACCGGCGACAGACCTCCCTCACTTGATCTGCGTTGTGGATATCAAGCCCCTCCTTGATGATCTGCGGGGAGACGAACTTTAAAAAATCAAGGGCCCCATTTTTTGTGTCCTCAACAACTGCATTGACATAGCCTCTAAAAGACTCGTCCCAGAGGTCATCATTGTGTGACGTTGCAAGCCATTGGGCAAGGTCATAATAGTTGCCGTACTGATAGTCACTTCTGGAAACCACCGTTGCCGCGTGCAGAATCAGTTCCCAGTACCCCTTGACGGCGGCATACCCTCCCTTTTCAAGGCGCGCCCATGTGTCTTGGGTAAACGCGCTGTCGATGAGTTTAAACAGGTCATTCATTTTCAACAAGCCTATCCCCACGGCAAAGGGGGCTGTGTAGTCATCAACCCTTGCCTCTGTGATTTTTTCGGGCGGGACCCGTTTAAAAAAGTTGCTGATCAATTTTAAAGAATGTTCATCTTCGTACCCATAATACCCCCTGTCTCGGGGTATACTGTTGACCATGGCCTGCAGTGCCTTTGCAAGGTGCGAAGGGCTGATACGCTCAAACAGTGATTTGCCGAGGGCGGCAGAATCAAGGCACTGTTTCATTTGTAGGCCGTCCATGCCAAAACATGGCAGGGCGGGGAGGAGCCTTTCTATCAGATAGGCCTGAGCCTTTGTGTTTGCGGAGAAAACTTTTATCAGGTCACGGCCATGTCGAGCATCAAGGCGGTATACATGCGGATTGGGCCCGTTGTTTGGGCGATACAGGCCGTTGTCCTTTGTGATGTTGCCGTAAAAGATGTCCACAAGGTGCAGGGCCGCAGTATCTGTCAAGACAGGTAAAATATTTGCGATGTTTTGGGCGGTCATATCGAAGACCAGATCGAGGATCTTTGATTGAAGTGTGGGCGCGCTTGCAAGCCATTCCTTTAAATTCGAATCGGCGACGACTGATTGGGGTTCAAGATTTTTAAGATAGGCCTCCTGCAGTTTTGGATAAGCGTTTGTATACCAAAAATTGCTGAGATCCTGATCGGTAAACACAGACCTGCTGAGTTCTCCATGCTTTTCCTCAAGCGAGACATCGACCAGCCCCGTGAGGGCCTGTGCAAGCTCATCGCAATGCGATTCTCTGACCATTGCAAAGAGGTGGGAGATAAAATTTTTGTCACGAAAACGCTCGATGGGAAGTTTAAAACAAAGCGCCGTTAAAAATGCGGGTGTTTGTGCAATGTAGCGTTTGCCTTCTTCAAGCTGTGTATTTAACTTTGCAAAATAGTCATCAGTGGCCACGATATCCGGTTCTAACATGCCTGCAAGATACCTTTGCAGGGCGGGTCGTTTTTCTTTAACCTCTCCCCACAGGGACACGATGCGCGCTTTTTCTTCGTCACTCACCTCGGGGATTTGGGCAAGCGTGGTTTCCAGGTCGACAAGGGTCTTGATCTCGTCATTAAATTTGAACTCATTGATGTAGTTAACAACGTCATAAAACACCGCTGGCGAATATTTTTTTAGCTGTATGGCAAGAGGACTCTCTCTACCGCCGTAACCCCCAGTTTCGATGGTGTCCCAGAGCCGTCTGCTCCCAAAGTACCCCATGGTGTTTTCGGGCTCGGCAAAAAAGGCGCGCCAGGAGGCGGGTGATATCTTTCTCCCTATGAGAGGGTAAAGAGAGGGATCAAACCTGCACAAAAAATCCGCGGGGTTTTCGATAACCAGAAAACCATCCGGTATCTTGTTAAAAATCGATGTGAGAAGACCGGTGTGACCTGCGGGGATGTTTGCAATCACGTCGATATAATCTGCACCGGTTTTAAACTCCCCCTTAAAATACACCCCTATCAAATCCCCCTGCAGTGACTCGCTGTTGCTTGTTTTCCAGAGGAGTGAACAGAGTTCCCCGATGCTGGTCAATGATCCCTGATACTTTTTAAGGATGAGTGCCTGCAGTGCGGGGTTATCGCGGGTGGGAAAGAGCAGTTGATTGAGTTCTTGATGGTTGTTAATGGAACCCTCAAACCTCGATAATATATACATCTGCTGTTTAGTGTCACCTTTAAGGCGATCAAATGCCCATCGCAGATTATCACCATCGATGATTGGCGAGTTAAGCGTCACGCCATCTCTTAATTCTTTAGGGAGCGAGTTTATTAAAGCGAGGTAGTTCCACAGACTATCAATTTTTTTGTCAGTACTTTTTTTGAGGGCCATGTTTTGCTGGTCAGGAAAACCCTCAAGTCCAGTCACAAGCTTGGTGGCGACACCTTCGTCCGTCACCGCACCGTCGGGGATTGCTTTGACGGCTGTGGCCAACTCTGTTTCCTTAAATCTGCGCAGACAAACACGCGCCCTGTAATTCCAATAGAGTTTGGGGCCTGTCTTTGCCTGAAAAAAATCAACAACCTCGTCCTCGTGTTCTTGACGATCACGGTCGTCACCAAAAATTTGGGATACTTGTTCGTTGGAGCAAAGCAGGTCATTTGAAACCTTTGAGGCAAGCAGGGCAAGGGATGCGGGGAACGCCTCATTGATATGGTCTACAGCGGTAAGGGCCGTGTCAAAGTGATTGACCGCACCATCGGGGAGTGCGTTGATCCGCGCACGCAATTCGTTTTCATCCGTTAAACGCTTGTCCACAAGATCAATGATCAGCTCCATCACCGGGCGGACTGCGGGTTGGTTTGGGTTAACAATATCCAGAAAGGCCATCTTTGTTTCGCGCGTTGCGGGGAGC
Organism: Deltaproteobacteria bacterium; assembly: GCA_015228875.1. GTDB lineage: Bacteria > UBA10199 > UBA10199 > UBA10199 > JADGCS01 > JADGCS01. Next base: position 6,413 of record JADGCS010000029.1, read on the forward strand.
CATGCAAGGTGGTGGACGCTCTCAAGGTCAGTCAAGGCCCCCGTGGCAAGCTTGGGAAGAAGGGTCTTTACCAAACCCTCTGCGGCGTTCGGGTTTTTGTCAAAGTTTCTCAGCGAGCGAAACCGCCATATTGTCCACAGCTCATTTTTTGTGAGGGACCCGTCTGGGATGTCATCGATGGCCGAAAATATCCTGCCCATCGCCCTACGATAACCGTTTAAATAGTCGTCGAGTGCACTGTGGATGGTCTCTTTGGCAATCTCTTTGACCGAGAGGGGGTTGTTAGGATCTGTGGGGATGGTGAACCCGTGTTTTTTAAAAAGTTCGATACAATCTAAAAATCTCTGCGATGAAAACTCTGTGGTTTTGCCAACCCAGCCCTTGAGACCTGCAACCTCTCTATTACCAACAATCCCGTCGCGGTTAAGATCAAAGAGACTCACAGCCTCGGTGCTGTCGATGTTGTCATCACCGTTGTGTGTATCTGGCCTTTGCTCCGTTACCGTTTTTAAGAGTTCGCGAAGCAGGTCATCGTCTGCATCTGTGCCGAGCCATTTTCCGTTGATGGTAACCATAAGTATTGGCTCTTATTATAGCGCATAAACGGGGTGTTGGGAACTGTAAAATGTTGGGGGGATTTGCCAACGAATTTATGACTTTGCGCCTTAATGCTAAAAGAATCACATCCTAAACACCCCATAGTTTGCATCCGGGATCTCGGCATTGGCCGCGGCTGATAAGATGATGGTGATCACCTCCCTTGTTTTTCTGGGATCAATGATACCATCGTCATAAAGTTTTCCCGTGGCGTGGTAGGGAGAACATTGTTCCTCGAACATGTATTTGATCGGCGCCTTGTATTGCTCTTCTTCTTCTGTGGTCCAGACCTTGCCCTCTTTTTCGAGTGCGGCCCTTCTGACGGTGGCCATCACACCGGCGCCCTGCTCAGGTCCCATCACCGATGTCTTGGAGCAGGGCCACGAGGCAATGAATCGGGGATTGTAGGGGCGCCCGCACATGGCGTAGTAACCGGCACCGTGCGCGGCACCAATGACGATGGTGATCTGCGGGACAGTGGCGTTGGTGACCGCGTTGATCATGTTGGCACCGTGCTTTACAATGCCGCCTTCTTCGTATTTTTTACCCACCATAAAGCCTGTGATGTTGCAAAGGTAAATGATGGGGATTTTTCTTTGATTGCAGAGTTGAATAAAATGCGCGGCCTTTTGTGATGAATCCGAAAAAAGAATCCCGTTGTTGGCGATAATCCCCACCAGATACCCGTTGATGTGCGCAAAACCTGTGACCAGCGTGGTCCCGTAAAGCGGTTTAAATTCTTCCATGTCGGAGCCGTCTACAAGTCGGGCAATCACCTCTTTGACATCAAAAGGGTAGCGGGGATCAGGTGACACGATCCCTAAAATTTCGTTGCGGTCGTACAGGGGCTGTCGGGGTTCATGCTCAGGGACAATGGAATTGGTTTTTCTCCACCCCAGATTTCCCACAATACGGCGCCCGAGCAAAATCGCGTCCGCGTCGTTTTCTGCAAGATAATCGGCGACACCCGATACCGTGTTGTGCATCTGTGCCCCGCCCAGTTCTTCGTCGGTAGAAATCTCGTTCGTCGCCATTTTGACCAGCGGTGGGCCGCCAAGATAAATCATCGCCGCATCTTTTACCATCACCACATGGTCGGAAAGTGCCGGAATATAAGCCCCTCCGGCCGTTGATGATCCAAAGACAAGGGCAACCTGCGGGATTTTAAGCGCCGATGATTTGGTGATGTTTCTAAAAAGCCCGCCCCCCGGCACAAAGACGTCTCCCGCGTACATGAGATTGGCCCCCGCCGACTCCACCAGATGAATCCCCGGCAGCCTGTTCTGCATGGCAAACTCCTGCGCGCGCAGATACTTCTGCACCGTCATGGGGTTGGATGCCCCGCCTTTAACCAGCGGTTCGGAACTCATGATCATGCACTCCACACCGCAGACACAGCCGATACCCGTGACACAGGAGGCACCGATAAACTCATCGTTGTAAAGACCTATGGCCGCGAGCGGCGAAAATTCGAGAAAGGGGGAGCCTGTATCCAAAAGGGCCTCGATTCTTTCGCGGGTGAGAAGTTTGCCCTGTTTTTTAAATTTGGCAATGGCCTTCTCCGAGCCGCAGTTCTGCGCCCTGGTGATTTTGTTGTTGAGTTCATCAATCAGCTTGATGTTGGCCTCGTAGTTAAGCCTGTACCGCTCTGCATTTTTGTCGATTGTGGATTTGATGGTGGTCATAGTTTTATTCCAATGTCATGAGGACTGCCCCAAGACCCACGGTGTCCCCCTCTTTAAAGTGGATTGCCGTGACTCTGCCGTCTTTGTTTGCCTTGATCGGGTGTTCCATTTTCATGGCCTCCACGATCATCAACGTGTCTCCCAACACAACCGTGGTCCCTTCTCCTACCACGACTTTCAGGACCTTTCCGGGCAGTGGCGCCGTGAGCGCACCCGCAATATTTTTGGTGCTTCTGTTTTGGTGTTCTGTGGCAGGTGTAAAGACAACCTCGCCGCCTGCTGTTTTAAAATGAAGTCGGTGACCCTTTTGCGCGTAAATAAACTCGAACCTCTCTGCATTGATCATCAGGCAGATGGTGTGATCAGTTATATGAAGAGGTGCAATGTTAAAGCTGTCGCCATCAAGTTTAAATTCGAAAATGCCCTTTGCGGGATCCATGACACGGTAAAAGAGCCCAACCTCTGTATCGCCGTAATAAAGGGCTAGCGGGATCATCTGACAGTCGTTGATTCTAAACCCGGCCAGCCCCTTGTTAAAGTAAAGACCCTTTGTTGTATGGAGCCTGTTTTTTAAAAAAGTGAGGACGGCCGCGGCGAGGATTGTGTGCTGGATGTTAAATTTCGCATCCTCGGTTAAAAGAGTGCTCAAGTGTTGATCAATAAAATCTGTGCTGATCCTGCCCTTGATGTGTTCGGGGTGGGTGATGAGTCTGTTTAAAAACCAAAGGTTGGTTGTTGTTCCCAAGAGTGTGGTTTGATCCAGTGCTGTGGCCAAGAGCTGGATGCACTGGTCGCGGTTTTTTGCGTGAGCCGTTATTTTTCCCAGCATGGGGTCGTAGTACACACTGATCGCAGAACCGTTTTCTATGCCCATGTCGTATCTGATACCTTCGAGACAGGGCAGGTCCATGTAAAGGACCTCTCCCGTGACAGGGAGAAAATTGTTTCTGGGCGCCTCGGCGTAAACACGGGCCTCCATCGCGTGACCATTTATTTTAACTGCGTCCTGTGTGATCCCCAGGGGAACGCCCATGGCTGTTTCTATCTGCATTTTGACGAGATCAAGTCCGGTGATCTCCTCTGTGACAGGGTGTTCGACCTGCAGACGGGTGTTCATTTCGAGAAAGTAAAAATTTTTATTGGGGTCGACAACAAACTCAACGGTGCCGGCCCCGATATAATTGACCGCCTGTGCCACCCTGATGGCGGCCGCACCCATCTGACAGCGCAGGTCTTCGGTGACAAAGGCAGAGGGGGATTCTTCGATTACCTTTTGATGGCGGCGCTGCAGCGTGCATTCGCGCTCAAACAGGTGGATGATGTTGCCATGCTGGTCTCCAAAAACCTGGATCTCGATATGCCGTGGTGAGGCGATATATTTTTCGATGATGAGGGTGGCGTCTCCAAAGGCCGACTGGCCCTCGCGTTGTGCCGAGGCGATGGCGTTTTTAAGTTCACAGGCCTCGTGCACCCGTTTTAATCCCTTGCCGCCGCCGCCAGCCGCGGCTTTGATCATGCAGGGAAGCCCGATTTTAAGGGCCTCGCTCACAAGGGTTTCTGTCGACTGATCCGCTCCGTGATAACCGCGGATGACGGGCACGCCTGTGTTGCCCGCGATGTCCTTGGCACGCGCCTTGTCACCCATTTGTTTGATGGTTAGAGGTGCTGGTCCAATGAATATAAGGTTGTGATCGATCACGGCCTGTGCAAAGGCGCTGTTTTCGGACAAAAAACCGTAGCCAGGGTGAATGGCATCGGCGTGTGCGTTTTTTGCAGCGGTGATGATTTTTTGAATATCAAGATAGGACTCTGAGCTGGTGTTGCCGCCGATGGCTACCGATTCATCCGCGGATTTTACAAACAGGGCGTCTTGATCGGCCTCGGAATAAATTGCCACAGAAGTGATGCCCATTTTTTTACATGTGCGGATGATCCTTAAAGCAATCTCGCCGCGGTTGGCGATGAGTATTTTTTTTATGGTTTGGCTCATTTTAATGTATATGAATTTCAAAGTCGACAGAGCGCGGGTGCGTTCCTCGCAAAGTGGAGGAGTTTAACCGCGTCAAAGTCAAGTTAGTAACTTGTAAACCCCATGATTGCTCTTGCCTCGGACGCACTGGCAACGGTCCTTCCTGTTTCTTGCGCCAGACGGGCAAGGGCCTCGATAAGTGGGGCATTTGAATCCACCTTGTCACCGTTATCAAGATAAAAAGTATCCTCAAGCCCCGATCTTAAATTGCCGCCGAGTTCTGCCGCCCTGCGGTGCAGGGGCCACACATCTTTGCGGCCGATTGCGGTCACCTGCCAGCGCGTTGCGGGACCGATTTCTTCGAGCAGAAGGGGGAGCCAGTGCGGTTTTAAGGGCATCCCGCTCTGAACACCCATCACAAAGTTGATGGAGGGATGATGAACCATGCCGTTTTTTTCAAAGAGGGCGATGCTTCTCACATGACCGGTATCAAAACACTCAAACTCGGGGCGTGTCCCGGTTTCTTGCATCACATCGAGAAAACCCTGTATTTTTTCCACCGGGTTGTCAAACACGAGGGGTGGCCAGGCCCATGCCCCGTCATTTTTGATTTTGAGGTAATTGAGTGTCCCCGCGTTGCAGGCCGCGTATTCGGGCCTGATCCTTTTAATGCAGGCTGTGGGACCTGATATGTCCATCCCCATGATCCCCGTTGACAGGTTGATAATGATTTCGGGGACCGCGTTTTTGATGGCGCTGATCACGCGATCGCAGACATCGGGGTCAAACGAGGGCAGGTGCCCGAGGTCAGGGTCCTGATTGCGGCAGTGCACATGAACAATCGCGGCCCCCGAATCAAAGGCGCGCCTTGCCTCAAGGGCCATTTGTTCGGGGGTGACGGGCACCCTGTGTAATTTGGGATTGGTAAGTACGCCCGTGAGGGCACATGTGATGATGACTTTATCGTTTTGTGACATAATGTGTGGCCCTTTAAAATGTCCGACTCAAATCTCCGACTGACCTATGTTGAGTCTGTCGGGCAATCCCCGGCGGACACTCAATTAAAACGCGTACCCCAGCATGGTATAAATACTGTAACCCTCCCTGCCAAAACCCATATCAACCCTTCCTACGACATTGGGAGGGACAACCCCCCTTAAGGCAATACCGCCGACGGGTTGAAGATTATTAAAATCAAAATGATCAAGGTGATGAAAGACGCGCCCCGCCTCAAAAAAAGGATCGGCGTAAAAATCGCACGGCACACCAATGACTTTTATCGAGAGGACCTTAATGCGTTGCTCCCAGCTTAAGATCATCTTACTGGTGTCTGTAAATCTGTTGGGGATAAAGGCCCTCAGTTCGTAAGGCCCTCCGAGGCTCGATTGCAGATAAAACGGGATGCCGGTCCCGTACATGTCCTGCAAAAAAAATCTTAAGGCCGTGATGGTCCTTTCTTTAAAGAACGGGATGAGTTTAATCGCCTCAAGTGAAAAACCCTGAAAGGTCTGGTCAGACCCCAACGCCTTGTGACTCAAAAAATAACCGCCCTCGGCAAATGTGCCTTTTGTGCTCATTATACCGCTGGGCCGTGTATCGAATGTGACAGAGAGCCTGTGGATGAGGTTTGTGCTGTCGTTGACGCCAACAAGGGCGCCGTACCGTGTTAATGTGTCCGCAACGTTGGGAAAGGCGCGGGTGAGCACGTCGGTCGTGGTAAATTTTTCGGTGATACCCGCACGAAGGTTTTTAACAAGGGGATAGCCGAAGGTTGTTTCAAAAATAAAATTGCGCGCCACAAAATTGCTCTCGTTGTTTTTTACTGTACCCGCGCCGTATCCGTAAAATCTGGGGAAGGGGGTTTTAAGCCAGACAAAATTTGATTCGAAAAAATACTTACGGAGAAAACGCGGATTAACATAATGCACTGTTGCCTCGCGGGCGTATTTTTGCGCGTACTCAAAGCACAACTCGAGGACCTCTTCGGGATTGTCCATGGGACGAGGAAAATAATGGGCCATGGCGGCGCCGTTAAATTTGATGATCGAGTTGTACTGCCCAAGGAGTGCCAGTATCACCGAGATGGCCTTTGAGTCTTTGTCCGAGAACAGGACAACAGGCATGGCACCATAACTTTGCCCCTCATCCGGCCTTGTCTCAAAGACGGGGATCGGAAAAAAATCGATGTCCTTATCTTTAAACATGGAGAAGATGCTTTTTTTTGCGGGGGTGTCTTTTTTTGCCTGATTGTCTGCCTCTGGTATTGCGTTTTGGCCCTCCGTGACACCCGATGTCGATTGCCTCATGAGTTTAGAGGCATGGGCACGGGGTGGCCACACGCAAAAGGAGAGGCAAACAATGACGATACAGAAGATGGGAATTTTTAGACGCTGTCTATTCATGATCAACCGATAGCATTTTAACGCGTAACTGATGGTGACAGGTTTTCGGTAATATGATTCATAAAATGGCCTGCGTCTCTTGTCGAGAAGTTTACGATGTTAATGATCCTGTAAGGTTACACATGCCTAACTGACTTGGCACGTGCATTGCTAAACAAGGTTTATGCAGGGCGTTGGGTTTGAAATGAGATGTTTAAGAGATTAAAAGATCAAAAAGGATTTTCGCTGATCGAGGCTATCTTTGCGACGACTATATTGGCTGTGGGTCTTGTGGGGGGGATGTTGACATTACAGAACTCAACCCTCCATACTGTGAATGCTGATTTCTCGTCTATTGCGACGCAGCTTGCCAATGAAAAGATAGAGGCGATACTCGCGGACAAGGAATATCTGGGATATGGTTATCTGGATGCGGAGGCCAATTATCCCGCAGAACAGCTTGCAGAGGATTTTAATGCCTTTGAGAGATTTGTGACCATCACGGAGGTGGATCCGGATGATTTGACCGAACCGCAGGAGGGGAGCGGTGTAAAAAAGATCAATGTGGTCGTTAACTGGGGGGAGAAGGATTATCAGACGGTGACGGTGACGACTTTAGTAACGGATTACATGTAAAGGTTTTACCAACCAACCTCATACGCCATGCCGTCAGGAACGTGTTTTGAGCCGAGCACATTCCTGACTGTCGAAAATAAAAGGCCGCTGATCCACGAACGATAGGGGTATCGTTGGTGGTGAGTGCTGGTCTTAAAAATAAAAGAATATCTTTTCCCCGTATCCATTGTGGGTACGGGGTTTTTTTTAGCCTGATTTAGTTGTTTGGGTCAAAAGCTGTCATTAAAGTCGCTGTTTTCCTCATCAAGGCGGGATTCGGCAAGTTGAATATCCTGTATGTCTTTTTTGCTGATAAAATAATTAATGATGGCAGCCCTGATGATTTCGACTTTTGTTGATTTTTTGCTTTTGGCCTCTTTGTCGATAAGGTTGAGAAGATAGTCATCAACACGAATAGATAGCAGTTTCATCTGTAGGCCTCCTTTCGGTGTTGTATTGAAAGTATGTCGATGATCATTTGATTATCATCGATTGTATAAAGAATCCTGTAATTTCCATATCTGATTCTGTAGATGTCTTGTCGACCTCGTAGTTTTTTAACTCCATGGGGGCGTGGATTTTTTCTCAGATTATTGACCGCTTGACGAATTTGTCTTTGATGCCCTCTGGTATGCCCCTTGATTCGCGAATCGCAGAATGCTTGATTTTAATATCGTAATCCATCTCTTGTTCCTTGTCATACAATTGTAGTTCATTATGATATCAACATCAACTCATTGTTTGAAATTCATCATACACCATCGGCGCAAGGGGCAGATGGCGGGGTTGACGTGCCAATGGGCAGCCAAAATGACACCAAAACGCTATAATTTAAAATGTTTTGATCATCGTTTTAGGGTTGAGTAAACATTTCTAAATGCCTTCATCAAAACTCATCACCTTGCCCCAAGTAGAAAAGACAATTTTTCTTATGCGGGGTGAAAAGATCATTCTGGACACACATCTTGCCAAACTCTATGGGGTGACAACCAGAGTCCTCAATCAGGCAGTCAAAAGAAACAAGCGTCGTTTTCCTGATGATTTTCATTTTCAACTTACCAAATCTGAGAAAGAAGAGGTTATCACAATTTGTGATGACCTTAAAACACTCAGATTTTATAGAGGACTTCCCTACGCCTTTACAGAACATGGGGCCATAATGGCAGCAAGTATTCTCAATTCGGACAGAGCAATTGATGTGAGCGTTTATGTGGTACGTGCTTTTGTTAAACTGAGAGAAACATTATCAGCACACAGACAAATCGCAAAAAAACTTAATCTGCTTGAAAATAAAATCGTTAATCACGATTTTCAAATCAAGGCGATCTTTGATGCCATTAAGCAACTTATGGAGCCACCACAAAAAAAGAAATCCCTGATTGGCTTTGAGAGAAAATAACCCCCACCTCCCGCTTGGGCCTGTAATACTTGGTTCGCGAGATGCCGTGTTTGGTGCAAACTGCGAGGTCTAGAAAAAAATGACGGAGGTCAATATTCAAGACTTGGTATTCCCATTTTCTTCGCTTAAAGTGCTACGCTCAGAAAATGGGAATCTATTGATGGCTGGGTCCTCGGGCCAGAAATTTCAAGGGTTGCGTGGTGCGTTATGCGGAATCAAGGCTCTACGCCCCCTCGCTCTATTTTCCGACATGAAACATCAGCGAGGTTGCAATGTGCATGTCGTTTTTTTCAATCCCTGGCTGGGGGTTGGTATCGTATTCGTCAACAAAGCTGAGTTTGAGTGAGAGGAGATCTTTATAGATCAGCGTTTGAATATAGGCTGAGCCATAAAACTGGAGATCCTCCCAGCGTGTGAGCCTGGGCATGACAAATATGTCCGAACCGATTTTTACATGTTTGGACAGTGCGAGTTCAAAGAGGTTGCGAAAGGAGAGGCTGAGATAATGATCCTTGCCGTTGCTGATGTACCATTCACTATTTTGAGTCGGGGCAATGCTGACCCCATTTTTGATGTTTTTATAAAAAAAATCATACCAGGGACCGATGCCATTTGACGTACGGTAATGCAGCCTTGTGAACTTGTTGTGTCCGTGTGTTGAAAAGGCAAATAACTTGAACTTGTCTGTCAGGCTAAAATCGTAGCGAAAGATTCCCTGCATCTGGTTAAAAATGGTTTGCCCTGACCATTTTTGAAAAATACTGTTGCCGTGAACGTAAAAGCTGTGTCGGTCGAATTTTTTAAAGGCACCGCTCGTCACAGCAAGATATGTCATGTCCACATTACCTTTGTAATATTGACCTCCAAGGTCAAAGTCCAGACCCCACGATTTTCTTTCTCCCCAGAGCTGTTCGGGCGGCAGGGTACGGGTATCTTCGCCCCTGAGGTACATTTCGGCCTGTACCGAACAAGGGATAATAATTAAAAAAAAGATTAAAAGAATGTGTTTAACAGACATAATGGCCTCCTCACCTGCGTGACGATGGTATAAAACCGGCGGGGAAGTCAATACAATCCTGATAATCCGGAATACGGTGGGATAAATGAACCAACAGACAGGAGGGCGTTGGTCGCCAAATGCAGGTTAATAGGTATCAAGACGGGATCAAACAGAGTCTGTTGGGAAATGGCGCGTTGCTCCGGAAGTACCCACTCAATGGCCACGGGGTGAATCCTGCTTGAGGCGCCCCTGGTAAGTAACAAGGGATCGCATCAGTAAGGCTTGTCCCTCGAAGTAGGGGGATTGAAAATAATGTTATTTTCTCAGCTTTTCAACAACAGCCTCTGCCGTAGATACAGCCGACATTGGGTTCTGGCCTGTAATGAGCTGTGTCCCGCGACCCGCAACATTATTCTGCCAGAGCCCGCCTTCAACAAACCTTGCCCCCCGGTCTCTTAAAGCGGTCTCTAAGGCAAAAGGCACGATCTCATGCAACTGCGCAGCTGTTTCTTCTGCATTGGTAAAACTTGTCACCTCTCTGCCGCCAACCAGATAAGACCCGTCAGAGAGTTGCACATCAACAAGGGCAGCCGGACCATGACAGACAGCAGCCACAACCCCACCGCGCTCAAAGATGCTTCGTGCTATCTTTGCTATATCCTTGTTGCCATTAAAATCCCACATGGTTCCGTGTCCTCCCGCAAAGAACACAGCCGAATATAACTCAGGTCTCACATGCCGCAGGGGGATGGTGTTTGCAAGGGCCCTTTCTCCGGGTCCCCTCCAGAACGAGCTGATCACTGGATCACTTAAGTCAAAGCTGGATTTATCCATTGGTGCCAGGGCCCCATTTGGACTCGCATAATCCATCACGTAACCAGCGTCGGAAAAAACCCTGTGAGGATGTGCGACCTCTGAAAGGTAATACCCTGTATCCCTGCCGGTCGAACCAAGCGCGGCGTGACTTGTCACAACAACAAGGATACTGTGATTTGGTAATGCAGATATTGGCGGCATGCTGTCTCCTTCATAATTAAATCAAAAAAGTATTTTATACTGAAAACCCACGTCATCGGACCTCGGATACATTTCTGTGATACCGTGTGTTTATTATCGGATGAACCTGTGTCAAGGTTGCTTTTTTTTTCGCCCAGAATCCGACACTTGACAGAAACGGGAACTCTCCTCAAATCTTCCGCGGATTATTTCGTAGCCATTTAAAACTTGATTGTTTTCGAGCTTCTTTGATGTTATAGCAACAATAAAATGCATCGAGTGAACACCCTCTCTTGAGGTACAACGCATGAATAACCCGCCTCACAAATCAGGGATAGTCGAACAATATGGGCCCTTAACAAACCATGACCGGAGTTTTGATTGCCAGTTCTGGCAGTCTCAGGGCGTCAAGGCTATCTTTGATGCCGCCTTTGACCTTATTAAAGATTATCTTTTGTTAAAGGACAAAAATGTTAACCAGCCCAGAATTCAAAGATCTGTTGAGTCTTTTGGAAAAATATCATTGTAGATATCTCGTCATTGGTGGCTATGCGGTTATGAAATACACAGAACCGCGTTTCACCAAGGATCTTGATTTGTTGATTGCCATTGATAAAAAAAATGCACAGGCAATTTATGACGCCCTCAAAGAATTTGGCGCTCCGCTTAAGGGTCTGAGCAAAGATGATTTCTCCAAAACCGGATTCTTCTACAAAATGGGTGTTGCCCCTTTAAGGGTTGATATATTGATGTCAGTGCCTGGGGTTGATTTTGAAAGTGCCTGGAAACAAAAAGAAACAGATTTTATTGACGGGGTTAAACTGCATTTTATTTCCAGGGCTGATTTGATATCGTCCAAAAAAGCATCGGGAAGACCACAGGACTTGCTTGATGCTGAAAACCTCGAAAAAAACACCACGTCTTAGTACCTCGATTCATAAATATGGCAATATTTATTCACTCGGAACTCAGTACTGAGTGAGCAAAAATTTAATTCAATGGTAATCAAATTACGTTACCGTATTTGCGAATCGAAGTACTTAGAGCCCATGCCATATAAGATCACATGACGGATATGCCGTGATGGCTGGGTCCTCGGGCCAGAAATTTCAAGGGTTGCGTGGTGCGTTATGCGGTGGTATCGAAAAAGGGCGCCCTGGACTTCCCCCGTTTTTTAAAGTAATAAAGTCGTGCGATTAAAAAAAATGACAGAGGTCGATATCTTGTCTACCCATCTTGAAGCCGCGCCTCAAATTCCCTTTCGACATCTTGCATAAGATAATACCTTTTACCATTACGTATCTCGTAAGGATTTAAAATTGCGGCAACCTGATCGCGGTCAAGGACCCTAAGGCTGTTTAAAAAAAACTCAAAGCTCAATCGGCATGTGATGCCTGTAGAGCTAAAGAGCGGGGAATCAGTTGCAACGGCAGTGGACCTGATCATGATATCAACCTTTTGAGACCAAGTCTGTGCGCGCAGGAGGCGACAGGCAAGCGAGATCGCCAGAAAATCGGGGTAAGTAGCGTATTTGGTCATGTCGTTGTTGGGAGAGTCGGGCTGGATATACATAAATTGGACTGCGGTTTCCTCAATGCGGGCGAAGTGGTCCCTCGCTGTCTTGTCGTAATCAAAACCCCTTTTGTGGACTGTCTCCGTTGACATGATTTGAGCCAAGGTTCTGGTGCGCCACGAGCGAAGGGTGTCGTTGACAAGCGGCATGGGATTAAAGGCATAGGCAGAAAAGGGGTCAAACCTTTACCTTTACTTTTATCCCCGTTTGCAAGTTAAACAGGAGTTTCAGAGATAACCAGACAAAAATCGGCGCAGGCCGCGCCAGTCAAGGGCTAGCTACTTTATAGGGTGTAAGACCCCACCTTGGCCAATCTGATGGCCAAAGGCCTTTAGGACTTCGGCTTGGGTCTTTGTAGGGGTCTCAAGCATACGCTCTGGTTTACGAGCGTCCTTGTTCCAAACAAGACAAGAATCCAATGATTGCATCTCTTTCATGGTGAATTTGGCACTCATCTTATTCCCGGCTGCTAAAAGTTTGCGCTCGATGATTCTCAAATAGGTCAGTGCCACGACACAAGACAGTAGATGACAGCGTATTTTTGAATCAGTCCAATGTCTCATAGGATAAACTGTTACCAAATCATCATCCTTAGATAACCGAAAATCTTCTTCTACTTCATAACGATCCAAGTACCCCTGCACAATGTCATCAGTCGTCCAGTCGGCATTGTCTGTAATGATGATGTTTTTACCAAGGGTTTCTGTTTTTTTCTCAACCTCGTAGAGATCTTTACGGAAGCTCAAATTGAGATCACCGTTTTCATAATCAAATTCAAGTTGGTAATAATTTGTGGCAACATGATACCTTTGGCAGAGACGAACGTAACGCTCCTCGATAGCCTTTTTATTGCGCCATTGACTATCCTTGTTTTTGACGTGGGTTCTCATTTCCAACAAGGCTTCTCTAATTTCGCACAGCTTTTTTTCAAATGTATAAGACTGCTTGCGATAGGTCTTTGGATTGTATGTCACAACCACCGTCCTGGATTTTCCCCAAAAATCGCCTTTTGTTCTGTAGGCCAACATCTTGTCTTTGCCTTGGTCATCACCTTCCAGAATAACATTTTTATTGATACCAAGCGGCTCAAACTTTGATATGTTCTCACGGGCGTATTCCTCGGCAAAATAAGGAGAGTAGGACGTGATAAAATGAATCTGCGTGTTTCCATCGATAACCTTGAAATTATCATCTGAGTTCATGCCCTTATCAAAAACAACAGTGAGACGTTGTTTGGTATCGCCAAACCCATGAATGACCCCGAACATCTCATCCATGATCTGGGCGAACAATTTGGAGTCGTGTGTGCTGCCCTCATAAACGTGATAATACAAAGGCAATCGACTACCGCGCCCCACAAGCAAGGCAAGGCCAACTTGTCTGAGGTGAGATTTGCCATCCTTGTTTTTCCCCCTCTTGGCTAAGTCTGACTTAGTATGAGTGGCCATAAAGGTGTAATAATTTGTGGTATCAAACAAAAAACAATCTGATTCTGGTTTTTCGATTTCCCAGACCTTCTTAAAAAACAACTCGCCTATTTTTGTAATGTGCTTGCTATCAACACGATTCCACTTTTCCCAATAACGTTCACTACTCAGATCCGAAATGGTTGTGGGGCGAATGATCTGGATGGCTGTTTTATTATACCAGTCACATAAAGCACGTTTGGATGTAGAATCCACCATTCGATTAAAAATGGCATAAACAAAATAATCGCCTACGGACGGGCCTTCTTCTTTTTGACTCCTGGGGATGACCCCATCAACAATACTGGCAAAATCATATTTTTTATCAACCTCATTGGCTACCCACAAGGCCCCAAACTCCTGGGTTTGAATCTTATCTGGTTTGGATTCTTCGGTAAAAACCTTCATGATTTTTTCAGCGGTGCCCAGATAGATCTGGTTGGTGACTTTTGGCTTGCCGTCGATCCGAGCCATCTCTCTGATGTAGTAGTAGGGTCTGCCCTTCTTGTGCTTGGTGTGTAGGTGGGCCATGCTCCCTTATACACAGTAGGGTCTTACATGTCAAGCATAAAACACGGCTAATGCTTTATTTTTAACGATTTAATTGATTTTTAATTAAATTTTTGAAGGGTCTTACAGATAGGCGTCATGGAAGGTGTTGAAAGTTCAGACTTTTTTCTGAATTTTGAGGCTTAACTCTGAAACTCCTGTCTGATTGTGGCCTCACAGGGAGCCATGAACCGTTGTTTTTTTTGATCGTAACGGCACCAGAGCGGCATTTGCCCAAACCAATAAAGCAACCCATTGGTTTTTAAGAGTTGCCACATAACGTAAATGCCTCCCAACCAAACCTCGATACCCAAGGTAGTGATGCTGGGCCATCAGATTTTCCCAGAGAGCAACCTCAGGGGGTGTTATCAAGCGCACAACCAGTGTTTCGAATGTTTTGAGGTTTTGGCCCATGGTCACCTATTCAAAATATTTCGGATCATAGGCTACTTCTGCCCTTGCCAACAGCTCGATGAGTTCTTCCTTGGAGGACTGTTTGTGGTGGTGTTGGGAAATTCCTCCCAACCCTCGAATGGTTCCCCCAAGATAATCGTGCAGACGGGATTGCCATTCTAAAGCAATCACGGGAATTCGATTTTTGACCGCAAAGACAACGTGATAATGCAGGCTGAGATATGTGGATGCCATAAAAATATACTGGCACCCCCTCCGGGGTGCGTTTTTTTGTTTTTCTATTCCGGTGGTATCGTCCGCCAATAGCGGACTCAACCACCGGCTAATAGCTGAAAACCCTACGGGTTAAGGACGGGGACATGATTCTTCCAAAAAAAACACCCCAATTTACGGATTGCCTACCACAAGGCAAAACATTTGGCCAGTTTTTAATTGAATTTAAATGAATGTAGCGAGTTATGGTCCCGAACTACGAAGCCCTGATATAATATTTTACGACTCAGGGTGTTGATTGTGTAGATGGGGTGGTTTGTGTCGGACAAAACATAAAAAAACTTGCATTGTTTTACAATGTGTGACTTTATTTCAAGCCAGTGCAAGGATTGAAATACGCTATCCGGCATCAGACGACGTGACTTTAAAAAAAATAGCAAGCAATATCAGGGGAGTAAATTTATTTTCATTTTTTTTCATTTTTTACGAAACTTCTTTTTGCGCACAAAGATAAGTTACATGGTTGTTGCATGTCGGGGGGGCAGGCCCTTTGTGACTGCGATGATCCCTGTGTGTTCCTTTCGCAAAACGAAGGGAAAAAGAAAAAGTTATTAACCAAGGGGTAACATGAAAAAGCAGACTGGCAATCAAAGCAAAAGTGGCCTTGATCGTTTCATCAATGGACTCGAGAAGGTTAATATCAAAATTACAGAAAAAGAAGTGTGGGCGGGGGTTGATACCAAAAAACAAAAAAGCCTCAAAACGCTCGCAAAAAATGTTGTCGAGAGCGACATCAAGCAGTTTTCATTTATTCTTAATCCTGCCGAAAATCACACCGAGAAAAGAAAAATCGAAAGAATATACTCCAAAAACGAGATCAGAAAAATGGTATGTGAACACCTCATCAGGGACTATCAGCACGAAAAAATCATCAACGCAGTGACCGATTATATTTACGGCATACACGTCAGCCAGTAATCAGCCCACAGCCCTCAGCCTTTAGCCTTTAGCCCTCGGATATCAACTCAACAATCACTCATCACCCATCGACATTCGGGCCATTGATCTTACTTACTCCGGCTAAGGGCTAAGGGCTGATGAGGGCTAAGGACTGATGACAGACTCCTTGTTAAAAACAAACGACATTGTTTTTTGTGTCTGCAGGTCTCCCGCGTCTCTTGCCTGCACAATGATCGAGTTAATGCCTTCTTCGAGAAGCAGCTCGGCGTCAAAGTCTTTTGACCTGACCGGTGGCACACTCTCGAGATTGATATATTTGATTTTGCGTCCCTTGACAAAGATGGTGATGTCTTTGATGTTGTCGGGGTCTGTGGCGGTTCCCGAAATGAAAAGTCTGTCTCCGGTCTGCCTGATTTTATCTGATAGGGTGACTTCGGGAGCAATTTGAATCTGCCCTGGCACGGGATCTGCTGAATGCGGGGGGACAATGTGAAAGGAAAGTGTGTCGTTGATATTGGCCTTGGTCTCGTTGTCTATCGCAAAAAATTCAATCGAAAAGTCACTCTTGTTGAAGCTGTCTTTGATGTCGAAATGAAGGGTCTTTGTGCTTTCGTCTGATGGATTTAAGAGACCGATTGTCTCACGGGCACTGCCTAAAAAGACGTGTTTGCCCTCTGTGTTCTTGATGTTGATGATGGTATCTTTTGAGACGCCTGGGCCAAGATTTTTTACGGAGATGTCCATCGCAATTTTTTCGCCTTTTTCGGGGATGCCGTTTTGATTGCCTTTGGTTCCACTTTTCCCGCCATCGTCAATCTTATACGAGAAGGCCAGGCGGGGTTGTTCCTGTTCTGTAAAACGTGTCGCGGCAAGGTATTTGTGCGGTGCCTGTGCTGTTTTTTCGGTGTAGGTGAGGAGCTTGATGTTCTCTGAGAATGTCATGATTTCGGGAGGGGCCACAATGACGATCTTTGCCGTTTTTTCCTCCCCGGGTTTTATTTTTCCAAAGACAAATTCACGGTTATTGATGAGTGGGTTAAGTGAGTTGATTTCTGTCACCACACGAGAGACGGTCTCGGAGCTTAAGTTTTGAACAGATGTGACCATCTCGACGGTACTTCCAGCCCTGATGGAGACAACGGGGGAGCCATTGGTATCGATAAATTTGTGTTGGACCTTAAGCTTGGGGGTATTGTTGGTCTGCTCATGGGACCAGTCGATGTTCATTTTATTGAGCGCCTCAGCGATCAGGCCGTCCTGCTGTAGGGCTTCTTTTTTAAGAATGGCATTTGTTTTGTCCAGCATCTCCGCTGTTGATGGGGAGGCAGCCTTGTCCAAAATATTGATGGCCAGTTTGATTTCGAAATCATCTTCTTTTATTTTGCTGGTGTAAGAACTCTCGGAGGCGTCATCCGGTTCTTTGCTGTTGAGATAGGTCAGCGTGTATTTTGAATTTGAACTGTTGCGGTCGCCTGTGCGGTCGAGATGCGCATCAAGTTTTTCTTCGGTGAAGTCGATGTTTTCAACAAGATCAAAGTATTCGTTGTTAATGGATGAGGCGTAAAGATGAATGTCGGGGCTAATGCCGAGGGCCTGAATGGACTCCCTCCCCGGGGTGAGGTATTGTGCCACTGTGAGCTTAAGGGAGGAGCCATCGCGCAGACTAAAAAGCGACTGCACAGACCCCTTGCCGAACGACCTCTGTCCGATGACAATGGCCCTGTGGTTGTTTTTGAGCGCCCCGGCTACAATCTCTGATGCCGATGCCGACCCTTGATTGATCATCACAATCATGGGGATGATGTTGTCATCGCTCTTGCGCTGTGCCACGGCCGCTTCTTCGTCCTCGTTATTTGCCCCCACGGTAAACACGATGTCTCCACTTTCGAGAAACTTGTCGGCGATGATGATGGCCTGATCTAAAAGCCCCCCCGGATTATTTCGGAGGTCAAGCACAATGCCTTTAAGGGCGTTGTTTGATTTTTGTTCGAGGTTGCCGAGTTCTTTGACAAGATCACGGAAGGTGTCTTCCTGAAAACCCTTGATGCGGATGATGCCGAAGTGTTTGCCGTTTTGTTCGACGTGTTTGGCCACAACAGATTTGATCACGATGATTTCTCTGGTGATGGTGACGTCACGGGGGGGTCTGTTTTTTGAACTTATTTTTAAAACGACTTTTGTCTTTGGCGGTCCTCTCATGAGATCGACAGCATCGTTAAGAGGCATGTTGGTGGTCGACTGGCCGTCGATCTCGAGAATTTTGTCGTCGGCGAGGATCCCGACACGACTCGCGGGTGTGTCCTCGATGGGAGAAATCACCGTGAGGGCGAGATTTTTGATGCCGATGACAATGCCCAGTCCTCCATATTCGCCCTGCGTCTGGGTCTTGAACTCCTCATAAACCTTGGGTGGCAAAATATTGGAGTGAGGGTCAAGCACGGACAGCATCCCTCCGATGAACGCGTATTCCATATCGTCAAATTTGGATTTGCCCCTGTAATTTTTTTTTAAAAAATTAAAGGCCTCACTGACAACGGGGAAGATGTCGTAGAGTTGTTTGATGCTGCCCAAGGGGATATCAACTTTTTGCGCCCCGAGCTGGAACTGGAGCGTGCTGCCGTTAAACACGGGCAGGGCCTCGGGGATTTCTTTGGCGAGTTCGTAAAACCCTTCTTTGAGCATCTCGATGGGCTTGATACGGGCCGGGTCGTAGTATTCATGCTGAATAAGATAGGTGCTTCGGGTGATTCTTTTGATGTTTTCGAGATTGAGTGTCTTTGATTGATCTTGTGAGGCACCGCCGACTTCAAAAAAACCGGTCTCAAGAAAGGCAACAAAAATCAACACACACAACAAACCCATTTTTTTGAGGGGTATAGACATAGGGGGTTCTCAGCGCAACGGAAGGCTGTTAAACAGTTTTATTTTACCGAAAGCAAACACGCACGTTACAAGTTACTAACTTGACTTTGACGCGGTTGAGTTTCCACGTCATGCGAGGAATGCACCCGCGCTCTGTCAACTTTGAAATTCCTAGATATAAATTTAATGCAGGCTCATAGACATTTTTTGTTTTAATTTCAATTAATTTAAGGGGGTTAACTGATAATTTTTTTGTGTGTTCAAAAGGAGAATTTAATGATTACCGGTTGATACAAATACCAATATATATTATGGGCAAAATATTGTATCATGATCACTTAATCCGTTTGTAGGGAGTTTCTTATGTGCAAAAAAATATTTGTTGTCCTGTTTGTACTGTTTTTGGGGTCGTCATCTGTTCACGCAACCTCCGTAAAGCCTGTCAATATAGAGGTCTTAACGCAGTTGTCGCAGTACATTGTCAAGGCCGAGGTGGTGGGGATTCAAACCGAGGTGGACGAATACGAGAGCGGCAGCCTTGTGACCTATTACACACTCAAGGTTGACGACTGGATCAAGGGCGGCCCTTTGAGTGATGACAATATCATCGTCATTAAACAGCTTGCCGATGGTGATTACGCAAACGCAGAGGGGGTAAAACTCAGGCAGAGACTGTTTTTTCCGCAGTACCAAAAAAACAGGTCCTATGTTTTTTTTCTGCCCAAACCGCACCATGTGACGGGGCTTCTTGCGCCTATTGGGCTCTGGCAGGGGGTCTTTGATGTCGAGTACGACGCGGAGGGTAATGCTGTGCTGCCGCAACTCAAGTCACCCCGAAGGGCCGGCATTCTGGGCAAGGGTCTCAAAAAAGGGTCAAAGAACAAATTTGCAAGTTTAAAGGGATCTTCAGGAGAGGGCAAAGACACCAGCTATCTCAGTTTTAAGAGCATGGTAAAGGCCCTTGTCAAACCGGAGTGAGTGGTTAAGGTCATGGCTGTGTCATTGCTGCGCCATTGCCGCGTCATGGCTGCGTCAATATCGTTTCATTTTTGTGAGGAGTGATCATGAAAAAATTCCTGCTGTTTTCTGTTCTGGTGTCCGTGTTCCTGTTCATTGGGGTTACAGCCTTTGCCGGACAGGGGTATATCATCAACAATTACGGGGCGCCTGTGCTGTGGGACGCATCGGCCACTGATCCCATTGCTGTTCACCCCGAGGGCGGTGCCTGTGGCAGGTTCGCAAACAGCGAGATGCTCACAAGGCTTACTTCAAATCTTGGTCAGTGGGCCAACCTTACCGATCTTGACCTTGCCTTTAGCATTACTTCTGGTGTGGTTGAGGGTGTGGACTACTGCAATTACACAGATTATCTCGCCGGTGTTCTGGGCAACACGACGACGGAGAATACAAACAACATCCAGGATAACGTCAATCCTGTTCTCTTTGACAACGACGGGGAAATTATTGACGCCGCAACGGGTGAGTCAAACGGCCGTTACACCATATTGGGATTTGCAAACCCCTCCGGTTTTTCCACCGATCCTGATGATGACACTCTCTACACGGGCATTGTAGACGGGCAGGCCCTTTTTAACTGTTACTGCCTTGAAGATGCCGATGGAAACCCCGCACACAGCGACTGCGGTGCAACTGTATTCACGACGGACGATCTTGATTTTACCATGATCCACGAGATGGGGCACTTTATGAATCTGGATCACACACAGATCAACGATGCGTTCTCTTCGGATGACGACGCAGAAAACGACGACGAGCTCCCTACAATGTACCCCGTGTCTATCAGCGCTGGTAGTCAATTAACACCCATGGAGGATGACATCGTCGCTGTTTCAAGCCTGTACCCCGCGGATAGCTTTTTTACCTCCGGCAACGCTGCTTCTACTTATTGTCTGGTCACGGGGACACTGCTCGACCGCTTTGGAGATGAAATGCGGTGTGCCGATATTCAGGCGATTGATTCGGTCGACAACACCTACAATGTCGCGTTTGTCTCGGGTGCCTACGCCCCGGCGGTGGATGGGAACGGCGATGGTGATTCGGCGGATACGGGTGAGTGTACATCTGCTTGCGGCGGTTTTCAATTGTATCTCAGGCCTGGCAGAACTTATGCCCTGCAAGCTGCCAGTATCAACAACACTTTTATTGGGGGATCCGGCATCTCCCCGTGCGCCAACGCCCAGCACGTCCAGTGCGATTCTACAATCACCGGGCGATGCACGGACAACAATACCAGCACGGAGTGCCGTGCCTGTGTCGATAACGAAACATTGGTAGATAACGACAACAGCGAGGTTATTGCGGCAAAGATATCTGCAGGGTGTACTGCTGGTGCGACTGTGGCTCTGGGGGATATTACCGGCGGTTCTGTGAGCAGCGTATCGGCGGCCTCAAAAAATCTTGTCAAAAAATCACTCAAGGGTGAAACGCCTGTCCCGGTCCCGTATGCGAGGCTTTTACCAGGAGGAGAACAGGCAGCCCTCTCTGCAGCCATCACTTGTCCAGAATCTGGCGGAGACAGCGATGATGACGACGACAATTCTTCTTCGTCACTCTCGGGTTGTTCCCTGCGCCCCGAACAGCGGATGACCAGGGGGACAGGTTTTGGTTTTGCGATGGTCATGATGGCTCTTGTTTGTCTCTTTGCAGGGCATCGTGCCATCAAGGCTTTTTCGGGGAATGAGTGACGCATTATGTTTACATTAAGGCTCATCGTATTCCTTGTCATGACCGCCGTTTGTTTTGTCTCATCTGCAACGGCGGGTGGGCCGCTTTACAAGGATAATATTGGTCTGCCCAGCTCGTGGGACAATTCGACGGCCATCGATTATCACCCCGAGAGCGGGACCTGTGGTGCTTTTTCAAACGCGGAGATGCTTGCTTTTTTTGAAACGGCCCTTGAGGTCTGGACGGACATTGATGAGGTAGAACTTGCATTTAATCAAGAGGACGGGCAGATTGGTCAGGTGGGTGTCGATAATTACGATGATTATGTTTACCTTGATGCCGCGTCACCCGCCGCTCTTTTAACAGACAACATCAATCCGGTGCTTTTTGATGATGACGCAGAGATCACGGCGGAGATTGCCGGTGAGGCAAATCAGTATCTCGTCCTTGGTTTTGCTGCGCCCGCTGCTTTTACGTCAGATTATACAGAAATCACGGATGGGCAGGCGGTCATCAACTGCCGCTGTCTTACAGATCACCCGAGCGGCCCTTGTTATCTCGATGGCGGTCAGGGTACGGTAGAGGTCTCCGAGTCCGAGCTTGAGTTTACCGTTGTGCACGAGATGGGGCATTTTATAAACCTCGATCACTCGATCACCAACGACAATTACTACGGCACCGCGACAGAGGGGAGCGTGGTCCCTATCATGTACCCCGTTTCCTTTGAGGCCGAGGGAGGGTTGTCTGCAAGGACCGATGACATTGCTTCCCTGGCCCTGATCTATCCTTCATTAACTGACATCGATGAATCGTGGTGCCTTGTGACCGGGACCCTGCTTGACGAAGATGGCAACGAGGTTCAGTGTGTGGCGGTAACGGCGACAGCGTCGAGTGTTGTCGATTCATCTCTCTCCGTGGGTTCTGTCTCGGGCTCGTTTGCTATTTCTGAGGATGAAAACAGCGATGGGGATGCTGTTGATGATGGTGAGTGTTCCGAATACTGCGGTTATTTCGAAATGTATCTCAGGGCGGGCTATTCTTACACCCTCGAGACATACGAGATCTATTCGGGTTTCACGGGGGGGTCAAGTGTTGGCCCCTGCATCAATGCACAGAAAAGCGTCACGGCAGAGGAGGTCACAACCGTGGATGAGGCCCAGTGTGTGGCCGGGACAACCATTGGACTTGGGACGTTCACGCTGACGGGCGTTTCATCGAGCGGTGGTGGGGGTGACGATGACGATGACGGCGGCGGTGGTGGCGGCGGTGGTGGTGGTTCGATTGTGGATGATTCGGTTGAGAATCCTGTTGGGTACTGGGATTGCTCGCTTTCGCAGGTTCGTGTGCCCCATCTTGGGAGCGGGCGGGGCAATGTTTCAACAACGAATATTTTCACACTGCTGTTTTGTGTTTGCCTTTCTTTCCCTGTCATTTTATTCAGGCTGAATGAAATTTTCAAAATCGCTCATACACACATACAGAGAAGCCCCCGCTGATGCCGAGGTGATCTCGCACAACCTTCTTGTCAGGGCCGGGATGATCCGCAAGGTCACAGCCGGTATCTACGAGTACCTGCCTTTGGGGCTAAAAAGTCTCAAAAAAGTTGAAAACATTATTCGTAACGAACTCAACAGGGCCGGCTGTCAGGAGGTTCTTCTTCCGCATCTTGTGCCGGGAGAACTCTGGAAAGAAAGCGATCGCTGGGCAAAATACGGCAAAGAACTTCTGCGTCTTTCCGACAGACACGGGCGTGAATACTGTTTTGGCCCGACGCACGAAGAAACCATCTGCGATCTCGTGCGACACGTGGTCAGTTCCTACAAGGCCCTGCCGCAGAATCTCTATCAAATACAAACAAAATTTCGTGATGAAATCCGTCCCCGCTTTGGGCTGATGAGGGGACGCGAATTTTTAATGAAGGACGGGTATTCCTTTCATGTGGATCACGAGGATCTCGACCGCGAGTATAAAAACATGTTTGCAACTTACAAGCGCATCTTTGAAAGATGCGGGCTCACAGCGCGGGCCGTCGACGCCGATACCGGTGCTATTGGGGGTAAATCAAGCCACGAGTTTATGGTGATTGCACAGACCGGCGAGGACGTCGTTGTGTATTGTTCGGCCTGTGATTATGCCGCCAATCTCGAAAAGGCGTCCTGCAGAACAGCAAATGTTGGTGCAGCCCAAGAAATCAGCGCCGTTCAAGAGGTCCACACCCCTGGTCTTAAAACCGTGGACGAGGTTGCCGCCTTTTTAAAAATCAAGCCGCAACAAATGATCAAGACCCTTGTGTACAAGGCCGATCAGGGCTTTATCGTTGTCTGTACTGCGGGGGACCGCGAGGTAAGCGAGATCAAGCTTCAAAACATCGCCAAGGCAGAAGCACTGCGCCTTGCCACAGACGAAGAAGTGGTCAGCTTTACCGGAGTGCCCGTTGGTTTTCTGGGGCCTGTCGGTCTTGATGCCTGTATCAGAAAAACCGCTCTGGGGGCGCAATGGTGGTTAGTGTACGATCATTCGGTCAAGGGAATCGTCGAAGCAGCGACGGGGGCAAACAGGGCAGATTACCACGTTGTTCATGTTGCTGTGACGCGCGATCTTAAATTATCAGAAGACAATCTTGTCGATGTCTGTAATGTTATCGAGGGAGACCCTTGTCCTCATTGTTCGTCCGGTCAGCTCAAACTCACTCGCGGGATCGAGGTGGGGCATATTTTTAAGCTGGGATTCAGGTATTCCAAACCCATGAAGGTCACCTATCTCGACAACGAGGGCAAAGAACAACCCGTGGTGATGGGTACATATGGCATCGGTGTGGGCAGAACCATGGCGGCAAGTGTGGAGCAAAACCACGACGACAAGGGCATTATCTGGCCGCGTGCCCTTGCCCCGTTTGATGTGCATCTCATTCAGTTGGATCATACGGACGCCATCACGCAGGAGGCGCAAAAAATTTATGACGCGCTCTGGGGCGCAGGTATAGAGGCACTCTGGGACGACCGCGACGAAAGGGCGGGCGTCAAATTTAACGATGCCGACCTCATCGGGATCCCTGTTCAAGTCATTATCGGCAAGCGTGGTCTGCAAAAGGGGACCCTCGAATACAAAATCAGACGCACGTCGCAAAAAGGCGAGGCGCCTCTACTGGGGGCTGTGGACATCATTGCGGGGCTTCTCAACGCTGCGGCGTAAAAGAGCCAAACGAGCCAGATCAAACGAGACCAATGACGCCTATGAGACAGTGAGTTTTTTTATTGACTCACTTTCTCATAGGCGTCATTTTTTTTGATTTTTTTTGTTGAACGGAGGATTTGCCCTTAATTGCTTGGACAAAATATCCTGCTTTGATATTTCAGTGTATCAGGAGATTTTCTTATGACATCAACCCACAAGACACCAACCCAAAAATGGCAGATGCCGGACACTCTTATTATCATTTTCTTTGTAGCCCTTTTTGCTTCGGTGCTCACCTACATCATCCCGGCAGGAAATTTTGAAATCAAAAAAGTCGCGTTCGTCAACGAACTTGGACAAACTCAAACAAAAGAAGTCCCTGTTCCCGAAAGTTTTAAGTACAATCTGGATCCAACATCAGGAAAACCGGCAGCCAATGGAATACCTCTATTTGCCGAAGGTGGTCACATTGGAGTCGCCAATTTTGCCTACAATGGGCTCACAGCAGGCACCATGTGGGGAACAGCTGTGGGTGTTATCGCTTTTATACTCTTGGTGGGTGGCGCCTTTGGCATTATATTAAGAACGGGTGCCATTGATTCTTGCATCACTCATATTATCATCAAATCATCAAAGTTCGAATTTCTCATCATCCCCATTATCTTTTTACTATTTTCAATCGGTGGGGCTGTTTTTGGTATGGGCGAAGAAGCCATTGCCTTTGCCATGATCATTGTTCCTATTATTGTGAGGCTTGGCTACGATGCAGCAGTTGGTGTGATGATTACCTACGTGGCCACTCAAATTGGTTTTGCCACCTCTCCCATAAATCCCTTTAGCGCTGTGATTGCCAATGGGATTGCAGGATTGCCTCCTGTGTCTATCCCCACTTTTAAATGGTGTCTTATGGGATTCTCAACCCTGGTGGGGATCCTTTTTACCTGCTGGTACGCGTACAGGGTAAGAAAAAATCCCTCCAAATCTATATGTATTACAGCCAATCAGTATTTTTTAAGTCAATCTCAGGATCAAACACACACAAATGAAAATTTTGGTTTGGGACAGCGCCTTGTCATCCTCTCGCTGGTGCTTGCCATTTTCTGGATGACGTATGGCATTCTGGATAAAAACAAGGCCTATTTTTTGCCGGAGATCGCAACCATTTTTGTTGTTCTTGGACTCGTGGCAGGGATTATTGGTGTGGTTTTCAGGCTGAGGGACATGCGCATGAACGACATCCCCGATTCTTTTGTCAATGGTGCCAAAGATCTCTTAGGCGCAGCCCTTGTTGTTGGAATGGCAAAAGGCATTGTCCTGATTTTGGGTGGCGACAGCGCGACTCACATGAGTGTATTAAACACAATTCTCCACAGTGTGAGTTCTGTTCTTAAAAACATCCCTACTGTTTTAAGTTGCTGGCTCATGTTTGTTTTTCAATCTATCTTTAATTTTTTTGTAACCTCAGGAAGTGGTCAGGCGGCCCTCACCATGCCTTTTATGGCGCCACTTGCAGATCTTATTAATGTATCCAGAAACACAGCTGTCCTTGCTTTTCAATTGGGAGATGGTCTCACCAATATCATTATCCCCACATCTGGCTCGTTAATTGGAACCTTGGCTGTGGCTCGCATCCCCTGGAGTGATTGGGCCAAATTTATTATAAGATTTCAGGCTCTTTTATTTTTGATAGCCACAACTGTGATGATCATCGCCACGTATACAATCAAATGATCACAATAAATAGTGTCTGTCGGGAAATACCGCTTTTCGTCATTGCGAGGAGTAAAACGACGAAGCAATCTCCCGCAACCAATTGATTTCAGGAGATCGCCACGTGGGCGCGCAGCGTTAGACATGACCCCGTCATGTCCACCGCAACGCACCGCTCGCGATGACGATTCGCTTGTTTTACGTCAAAACAGGGGCTTTCCCGACAGACTCTAAATACCCATACATTGTTATTTAAGCCCCGCCCAAAAATTGTTTTGAGTCTTTAATCAAAATATCAATCACAGACTGGTGCAATTTTGTGTAATCGTGCTGTCTTCTGTAATGGAGATACACAGGTTTAATAAGCGGTTTATAGCCAGGCAAAACCCTTATCTCTGAATGAGCATAGATCATGTGACGTGGCTTGACAGCTCTACCAATTCCAAGTTCGGTGCCAACAAGAATACCCCATTCGTCATTCATAAAGGAACGATGATAACGTTTTGGCTTCTTTTTTTGAATTTGAAAAAACTGCTCTGTTGTTTCGTCATTGGGACTGATGTCCAGAAAAATATCATTACGTCCACTCACCTTGGTACTCTCAGTCAGGACATAATGCTCATACCCAATGAGATGGTTTTCAATATCCACCCGTTCAATTTTGTTATTAGTAATTGCCAAATCAGTTTGTCCCATAAACAGGACTTCTGGAATCTGTGACAGATACAAAACCAGACATGTGATCTGCACATGAGGGTGTTTGGTCATAAAGGGCGCCAGGGCAGGAAGGACCACGGGGTGCATAATCGAGGCATAACTCGTGATCTTGATCATGCCGCCCAATTCGCGGTCAGTTTTTTTGGAAAGATCAAAAAAAAGTTCTTCTTCGAGCTGCCCCAATGTGTTGGAGTATTTTAAAAGTCTCAAGCCCTGCTCGGTGAGCTTAATCCCTGCCTGAGATCTGATAAAAAATCGGGCATTAAAAAACTCTTCAAGTTCCTTAATCCGGCGGCTTAAGGCCGGCTGCGTGATATGGAGCTCTTGTGCAGCCTTGGAAAAACTCCCCAATTGGGCAATGATGTGAAACGCCTCGATCTGTAAATTGGATGTTTTCATGATATTACTTATTTTTATATGTTAATAAGATAAATGCAATTTATTTATATAAAAAATTATCGTATACAATGGTTCAATGCATATTAAGAGGGGTTTATTCCACAAGTTACTAACTTGACTTTGACGCGGTTGAGTTTCCTCGTCATGCGAGGTACGCACCCGCGCTCTGTCAACTTTGAAATTCCCATACATGAATATATGCAAACTATTTTTTCAGGACAACCAGCCATCAGACAACTCTATCCCGCCGGTGTAGTGCACCCTGCCAATTATTGTGCAGAAGCTCAAAATTTTTCTCGGGGAGACACCACGGGTGGTGATCTGGTACGCTTGGATGGCAGGGGGCTTGTTGCCCTTTCAAGAGGAGATGTTGTCATCTGCCGTCAATCAGAAGTCAGCCAACACCAGGACATGGTCCGTTATCTTAACACGCTGGGCGTTTCTTCGTTAAGACCCAGAGATGTGTTTGGTGTCGAAGACAGAGAAGCCTCCACTCCAGTGTGTCAAACAACCGCCAGCTTGCTCCAACAAGATCGCGCTTCAATACAAGCGGTCAGGGCCATGATCAATGGGGCCAGGCATATGGTCCCCTTTATTGCCTCCGATGCCTCCATTCAGATTGCGTCCCATTTTAAACTGGATGGAACTCAATCATCACAAGCTGTAGACCTTGCCAACAATAAAGGGGCGCTTTCGCACGGCGCACAGCAGTTTGGTTTTTTAACTCCACCCACCACCAGACCAAAAAACCTTGCGCAAGCACAAGAGCAATTTGAGCATCTTTTACACTTAGCCGATCAGTACCCCACAATTTACGATAACAAGGTTTGGCTCAAACTCAACCGATCATCGGGTGGCGAAGGTGTCATGGCCTTTTCAGACATCGACGCATTTTTATCTTTTTTAACTCAAGATCATAACCCGCATAAATCGGAAAACACTACGCGGGCGGACACCATACAAAAATTGATGCCGAAAGGCGTAGAAAAAACCTTCCAAGGTTCCAAAGGCCTTGGTTTTTACAATTCCATGGTGGATCAAGGTGAATACGAAGGCGTTGTTCTCCAAATCGGGGGCAAGGCCAGAGCTCATGAACCTGTTCCAAACATCAATTTTTTTGTTGGAGCATCACCCTCCGAAGACCGTTATATCGGGGCCTCTGCCCAGGTGATTGAAAAGGATTCCATCCATGTTGGAAACCAGGGTCTCTCAAATCAAAATGACCACAATAGTTTTTTACCGGTCATCCAAAAAGTCGCTCATTGGTTAAGATCTCTTGGTTTTAGGGGAATCTGCGGCATTGATGCTGTGATCAGCCCCCAGGGAGACATCTGGGTCATTGATATCAATGCACGTTGGAATGCAAG
This sequence comes from Deltaproteobacteria bacterium, assembly GCA_015228875.1. Taxonomy (GTDB): domain Bacteria; phylum UBA10199; class UBA10199; order UBA10199; family JADGCS01; genus JADGCS01. Next base: position 35,144 of record JADGCS010000029.1, read on the forward strand.
CACCTCTACGCTCATGACCTTTAACAATCTGCGTCACCTGCCTGGTGTTGAAACCTTTAGATACGCTGGAAAAATCCGTGTACCCCAAGGCACAGGGATGCATGCGTTTACACGATGGCTCGATTTACAAAAAATCAACTTCACCCCAGGTCGTGGTGGAGTGATCCCTATAAATCTGATGCCAGCGCAAGATGCCGATCATCCTGTGATCAATGCCGCAATCCTGGGCCCTGATTCACAGACCGTGAGTGAGTACTTTGATTTGGCGCATATGCGTCCTTAAATCATACCCACGTGTTGCAGAATCTAGGAGCCTGTCGGACAATACCTGTTTCGGAGGAGTCCTGAAAAATCATGTCCCGTGATAAAACGTACAGACATGATTTTTCAGGGTTTGAAATATTTTGCAAGCGGCAAAATTTTCAAACTTCCGGAGAAACAGGTATTGTCCGACAGGCTCCTAGGGAAAAAACGCACAACTTTCAAATCCCCCAAACGAGAATGGGTATGCACGTTTAAAATAAGAAATAACAGATTATTTAAAGACAACCATGATAGGCACACCACAATTAATTTTTGGCCACTTGACCTCACTGCTCCCCTGGTGTGGCCCACTTGCCGCACCACCAGCCCTGCCTGCAACTACGCTTTTGCCAAGATCAACGATTTCAGCACAAGCCTCTTTGCAAACGGCCAGTTCATACCTCTCATCAGCAGCAACAACCGTGCACACTGCTTTGCCTGCTTTTGCCACAGATCATCCTGTCTTGACAGGAGTGGCTGTGTCCCTGGCTGGTTACGCACTTTATAAAAATTATCAAGCTGCACCCAATAAGAACCCCCCAAAACAAATTGAACCAGGCATCCCTCAAACAACAGATGCGTATCAAGAACACTTTGACAAACTCTCAAGTCTTAAATCACAGCTCTTAAAAGCACCTGAAGAAAAAATCCCAGGGCATTACGCAGAGATTCAAAAAACGATCCTGGAACAAGTTGCTGTTTACGAAGAACAAGCCCAGGCTCTTTCCAAACAGATTCATGACTTCAAATCTGTAAGTCCCTTCACTCCTGACAGGCAATCCTTACTGATCAGCAAGGTAGAAACAAGAAAAGATATTTTTAGGGCCTTTCAAAAGGATGTGACCTTCTTAAATGACCTTATGTCTCTGTGGGGCGTGCGACAAGTCGTTGATGCAGAAAAGGTCATGCGTCAAATTGAAGAGCGCTATTTCAACCTCGAAAACAACAAGCTTAAATTGATTCCCATGTATGGATATAATTTTCTGAACTCGATGTGCTCGGTTATGGGTGCCCTTGTGATGATCAGCGCTTTGAATGCAGGTTTGCCTGCTCTCTTTCACGACACGTTTCCAGAAGTCATAAATACGGTGGCCGAGCCACATGCCCACATGACAACCGGTGCGCTCATCAATTTTTTTAAGCAGATGACATTTTTTGGAATTGCTTTTGATGCCGTGTATGCCGGGACAAAAGGCATGCGATGCCGTAACACCACAGCCGCACCAGCGAGGGCTTGGAACAAAGTCCTGGACACAGCAGGTAAAATAGCGAGCATCCCTTCGCCTGTTTTTAACATGATCAACGGGGCCTTGCACGCGGCGCTTGGCAAGCCCTGGGATGTGGTCACACGATATGCCTATCGCGCCGCAACACTGGGGGCCATGGGTGTTGTACGTCAAATCGGACAGGACCTTGAATTTAGTTTGAATGATATTGCGAGTTCTTGTGTCACAAAAATTTTTAAAACTCATAACCCGCATCAAGCGGAAAACACTACGCGGGCGGACACCATGCAAAAATTGATTCCGAAACGCGTAGAAAAAACCTTCCAAGGTTCTAAACAAGTCAGACCCTTTGGGAATGTTGGGGATGTCTCTATTGGTCTTCTTGTTGGTGGAATCTTTGATTGGTCAGTAGGAATTATCGAAAACGTGATGCAGAATATCATAGTCAAAACATCAGCAGGATCCCTTTCTTCAAAGGTTGGCGCTGCGTTGCAGAATCCTTTTGCACTGATCTGGCATAATGCCGCCCCCACTGCCGCCTGCAACGTTCTTCATTCCAACGCCACAGCGCGGGTATCACAATTTGCGGGCAATGATGATATTGATGTTGTGATGAGCCGATTTGCCCTGGGTGTTATTAAAGGGAGCCTCCTCACGGCCCTGATCACAAACGCCGCTATTAATGGAAGTTCTCCAGCGGCAACGGCCATCTACCTCACAGCTCAACTGTTCATTGGTGCAAACAGTATCCTCTTGTCAAAAGCCATGACAAACCCGGCATTGCGATCAAAGGTCTCTCGCTTGATGTCCCGGATCAAGCAAGGGGGAAAAGGGGTCAAACCTTTACTATTACCTTTTTGATTTTTTTCATTGACGTTGCCCCCTTTGCCCGTTCTTTAATCATCATCAGCACATCATCAGCACATGGCGGAGTTCATCAGAATACATGACGGTGTTCATGACATTCCTTAGTGCAAATAGTATCCTCTTATCAAAAGCCACGACTCATCCAAGATTGCGATCAAAGCTCTCTTGCTTGATGTCCCGGATCAAGCATGTAGAAATGTAGAATAGGGGTAGAACACATAAGAAAACATCAGCATCATTTTATTTTTTTCGTTTTTTATTCTTGGTTAAAAAAAACCAGAGGAGTATGAAGCAGAACAACTTGTTTATTCATGGATCAATAATACAGCAGCCTGACTACTGCGAGACTGTGTCTGTTTTTTTTTGGGGGGGGGAAGATCAGACTGAGATAGAAACTACCGCTACAAAATAGTATTTGAAAATGGAAAACACCATTAGAATGCTTCAATCCAGATTTCAAGAACGTGGCCTGCAAGGGCGAGTTGTCTCTGTGCGACATCTGCAGGATTTGCGCGACGAGATCGAAGGGCATCATGCGCAAGGTCTTTTGAACGAAGAATTCTACAAGGAAGCATTGTCGTTTTTTTTGTTCCAAGACCCAGAGAATCTCCCTCATGCCGCTTCTTTGATTGTTGTGGCTGTGCCGCAACCCCAAACCAAGGTCAGTTTTGCGTACAACGGAAACACACAAACGCTTATACTTCCACCAACCTATCGAGGTTTCAGGGAAACCACCCAACAAGTTCAAAGTCTTTTAACAGAATGGCTGGCCCCCGATGGATACCACGTTGCTTCGGCCAGACTGCCGCGAAAACTATTGGCTGTACGCAGTGGTCTTGCTGAGTACGGTCGCAATAACATTGCCTATATCCCGGGCATGGGAAGTTTTTTTCAACCCACGGTTTTCTTCTCAGATTTGCCTTGTCCGCAAGATACCTGGCACAAATCGCGCATGATGGACAGATGCTTAGATTGCCATGTTTGCCTGACCAAATGCCCTACAGGTGCAATTACTGCTGAACGATTTCTTCTCCGCGCTGAGCGGTGTCTGGTCTTTCACAATGAAAGGTCAGCGGATCATCCTTTTCCCGACTGGATAGACCCGACCGTACATCATTGTCTGGTAGGTTGCATGTTGTGTCAGCAGTTTTGCCCGGAAGACAAGGATTTTCTCAATTGGTTCGAAGGAAACGAGACGTTCGCTCATGAAGAAACGGCGCTCCTTTTAGGCGGTACTTCGCTGAATCAGTTGCCGACTCTAACTCAGGAGAAATTAAAGCGACTTGATTTGCTCGATTATCTGGGTGTTCTCCCTCGTAACCTGGGTGTTTTTTTCAAGACCTCTGGACAGGTACGCTTTATGCCTTAAACAAAACTGATAAGGCCCTTGTGCGTGCCAAGACAGAAATGGTGATGGTTTCGGTCTTTAATCTGGCGATTGTAAGAAACGAAAAGCATGATGCAGATGGGGCATATGATCTTGTAGAGGGATAAACAAGGCATTGTGCTGCCAAGCTGTGCCGCACCAAAGGGGGGATCCATGACGACAGCATTACTTCTCATAGACATTCAAAATGATTATTTTAAAAATGGCAGGATGGTTTTGGAGAATAGTGATAGCGCAGCGTTGAACGCAGGCAGATTGCTTTCATTTTTTCGAGAACACGCATTACCTGTCTTTCATGTTCAGCATCTATCTTTGCGGCAGGGGGCCACATTTTTTATACCTCATACGTCAGGAGCGGAATTTTATAAAGGTGTCTTGCCAAGCGAAGGAGAAACAGTTGTTCAAAAACACTTTCCCAACAGTTTTCGGGAAACAACGCTGTCAGATCATCTGTTGCACTCGAAGGTTGAAAGGCTCGTTGTGGCTGGGATGATGACGCACATGTGTGTTGATACCACCGTGCGGGCTGCTGTGGATCTAGGGTTTCAGTGTATCATTGCCCACGATGCCTGTGCAACACGGGATCTTGTCCTTGGTGACAGGCGAGTTGTAGCCGCAGATGTTCAGACGGCTTTTATGGCCGCCCTTGACGGGGTTTTTGGCAAAGTACTCACGGTCGATGAAATTATTTTATTGCTCAATGATGCCTTTGGAATGAAAACACCTTCTTCATCTTGAGACTGGCAAGTTTATCAGGTGGGCATGTGAGTCCAAGGTGGTGTAGATTTATGAATAGCAATTTCAAAGTCGACAGAGCGCGGGCGCACTCCTCGCAAAATGAAGAAATTCAACCGCGTCCCCCAAGGGGATTTCCTTCGGGGCATCAAAGTCAAGTTAGTAACTTGTGAAATGGTGAAAAAAATGACCGCAGAAACAGATTTGACAACCCTTATTGCCTTAATGCATCCCGTCTTGCACCCTGATACATTCGTGTTTGCGACTCTGCCAGACTCAAAACGTGCGACACTCACAGTGTCACCCATCATGGAATTTTGCGAGGCCGAAGGGGTGACTGTTGTTGTGCGTGAGCAAGAGGCCAAGCAGGCTGAAATTGATTATCAGTACCCATGCCGGATGATTACGCTCAATGTTCATTCCGATCTTAATGCTGTTGGTTTTATGGCGCGCATAAGCACGGTCCTGGCCGAGGCGGGAATCAGTCTGAATGCTGTTTCTGCATTTTACCACGATCACCTGTTTGTTCCTGCAAACAGGGCAGAGGAGGCTGTGTTGTTACTCAACAGGTTACGACAAGAACCATGTCCTTACAGTCAGACAGCCCACTTTATTTTGTACGTGAAAGACCAGACTATCAGCACCGAATTTTATACAAGGGTCCTCGGATGTGTACCACGTCTCGATGTGCCTGGCATGACGGAGTTCGCATTGTCCGGCGGTGCAGTGTTGGGACTGATGCCCGTCTCGGGGATCAAACGACTTCTGGGTGATAAACTTCCCAATCCAGAAGCAGTGCGGGGGGTTCCCTGCGCCGAACTTTATCTTGTTGTTGACAATGCAACTGTCTTTCATCAACGGACCCTTGCCGCAGGTGGGCGAGAACTCAGTCCTGTTACAACTCGTGACTGGGGCCATGTTGCTGGTTACTGTCTTGATCCCGATGGCCATGTTGTTGCATTTGCGAATGCCCTTGAAAAAAAGGTCGGCAAGAACACATGATCGGAGTTCATCAGAACACTTCATTGGCTGGGAGCCTGTCGGACAACTCCTGTTTCGGAGGAGTCCTGAAAAATAATGTCCCGTGACAAAACATAAAGACATGATTTTTTAGGGTTTGAAATATTTTGCAAGCGGCAAAATTTTCAAACTTCCGGAGAAACAGGAGTTGTCCGACAGGTTCCTGGGCAACAGTCAGTGAAATAAAGGAAAAACAGTTCACCCAAATAATTCAACACACCGACACTCAAATTGTCTTGTCTTGTAATTCAATGTATAGGAATATCAAAGTCGACAGAGCGCGGGTGCATTCCTCGCAAAATGAAGGAATTCAACCGCGTCAAAGTCAAGTTAGTAACTTGTAAAATTTTAAAGCGTGGTCCCTCGTGACAAAAAACAAAAAAATCACCGTCAGTTTTATCTCACTCGGTTGTCCAAAAAATCTGGTCGATTCGGAGACCATGATTGGGCTTTTGCAAAGTGAGAATTTTATTATCAATCCCCCCGATGTGAAGAGTGATGTCTCTATCATCAACACCTGTGCCTTTGTCGAAGACGCAAAAAAGGAATCCATAAACACCATTCTCGAAATCGCGCAAAAAAAGAAAAAAGGGGGCTGTCGGCTTCTGGTGGTCACGGGGTGTCTTTCGCAGCGTTACATTACGGACCTCCCTCAACTTCTGCCCGAGGTCGATCTTTTTGTCGGAACAGGCGAATACCACCGGCTTCCCCTTTTAATCCGCGAAAAACTGGACGGACAGAAGGCAACCAGCTTTGTCAAAATCCCCAGGTACATCCAGACCTGCAAAACACCACGTACACAGACCACACCTTTTTACACACGATACATCAAGATTGCGGAGGGGTGCTCCCACCGGTGCAGCTTCTGTATTATCCCCACAATCAGGGGCCGTTTAAGATCGCGCACCCCTGCCGATATTTATAAAGAGGTCTTACGCGGGGTACAAAATGGGGTGAGGGAATTCAATCTGATAGCGCAGGATCTTAACGAGTACGGGCGTGACCTTAAAGCAAGGTCGTCTCTTTACAAGCTCCTTGATGCCCTTGCCCGTATCGACGGCGACTTCTGGATCAGGCCCCTGTACATGTACCCCCTGCAGTTCCCCGATAAACTTGTCAGGCTCATTGCAGACCAGCCCCGCATTGCAAAATATGTCGATATCCCCCTGCAGCACATCAGCGACACCATGCTTAAAAGGATGAACCGCGGGTCCGCGTCGCGATACATTTACAGGCTCATCGACCAGCTAAAAACGCACGTCCCCGATATCACGCTCAGGACCACCTTTCTGGTTGGTCACCCGGGGGAGACCAAAGAAGATTTTAATGAACTTAAAAGTTTTATCAAACAGACGGAGTTCAACCATGTCGGCATTTTCAAGTATTCAAACGAAGAAGGCACTGATTCATTTCTTCTCAAGGACCACGTCCCCAAAAAAACAGCAGAGGCCCGCTACCACGAATTGATGAGCATCCAGCAGAAGATATCACTCAAAAAAAACAAGGCACTTGTTGGCAAACAATTAAAGACTCTGCTCGAAGGCCCATCAAGAGAGACAGAGCTTCTCCTTCAGGGCCGCTGTGAAGGGCAGGCCCCCGACATTGACGGCGTGATATTGATCAGGGACGGCACAGCGCCGGTCGGCACATTCTGTCAGGTTAAAATTGTCGAGGCCTACGAGTATGATCTGTTGGGGGAGATTCAGGGCTTCGTAGGCAAATTTTTTTGATATTTCCAAAAATAGAAGATGGGGGCTGTGATTTTAGGTTATTTTGATGAGTCCATGAGATTGGGGGGG